>JAURFZ010000219.1 GCA_030834045.1 Burkholderiales bacterium | reverse complement strand
CCAAGCCCGAGATGCCACGGTCTCGACTGGGCTGACAAGCCAATGGTCTGTTGCTGCATGGTCACATTTGCCGTTGGACCAACAAGGTTGGGTAATCGCAGAGTAAGCTCACCCGACTCAATGGTCTCGGGCTGCCATAGTTTCAGGTAACCTCTGTCACCTTGCCTGAATAAGTCTTTGCGCGCCATGACAGCATAGAACTCAGAGCTTATTAAGGGGCTTACCGATTGAATAAGAGAGTCCGCAGGCGCCTGTGCCCGGCTTACACCAATGCTTGCTCCCGCCGAAAACGACCAGTGCTCAGCATCAAACTGGTAAGAAGGGGCCATAAAAAACGAGGAGCTGTGCTGGGCAATGGCTAGCGCACCTTCACCAGTTGTTCCACGTAAGGCATGCAACTCGCGTTGTGCTCCAACCATCAACGCCGTTCGACTAGTGTCGGTTGAGGTTAGTGGAAAACTGTAGGCGGTTCCGAAGATGTTGGGATTAGCTGCTATGGGATCAAGGCCCCTGGCCTGGCTTTTCCCCATGTAGCCAATGACCTGCCCAGGCCCTAGGCGCATGGAGGTTGCGAATTCGGTGGGTGACGATGTGAGGCCATGGCTTAGCTCAGGCGCTTCCCACGACTTATCTATAGTTGCAGTGCGAAAGGCAAGGTCTGCCAATGAGCTTCGGCTGGCCAGAGTAACGAGACGTGATTCCCCCAAATACCCATATTGCAACTCAATTTTTTGGGCAGCCCTATCCGGGTCTTGGGTGAGCCAGTGATTCACCGGTCTTGGAAGAGTGGATGCCCTCACAAGAGGGGCAAGTGAGACTTCAAAGCCAGCGCCGAGTGCGTCGTAGCTGAAAGCGCTGGAACTGCCGAGCCCTTTAACAAGCGCATGAGAAAGGCTTGGGCCTGCGCTTAGCCTACTTTGTGCGACAGGCTGTAAGCCTCCCACCGTTGGCGAGCCATTCAACACAAAGCCTAAAGGTCGACTACCTGAAGTGATGGGTTGCAAGGCCGCATAAAGATCAGGAACGCCATGGCCATACTCCTCGTTGTAGCCGTGACGGATTTCTTTGCTAAAAACCCGCTCGGCGGTCGGTGTAAAAAAACTATTGTTAGCCGTTGCAAGCAGACGGTTTACGAGGTC
Source organism: Burkholderiales bacterium (assembly GCA_030834045.1). Taxonomy (GTDB): domain Bacteria; phylum Pseudomonadota; class Gammaproteobacteria; order Burkholderiales; family Burkholderiaceae_A; genus Hahnella. The sequence goes on along the minus strand of JAURFZ010000219.1, from coordinate 734 downwards.
TTCTGGTTTTAGGCTAGGAAACGCCTCGGCCAGCAAGGCAATCATTCCGGAGACCTGAGGAGCCGAGAAAGAGGTTCCTGTCTGGCCATAAGAATAACCAGGCCCACTGCCCCCAATGCTATTAAGCCCCGCACCAGTAACTTCTGTTCCATCAGCAACAAGGCAATAAGAAGCAGTTGCCCCACAGGCCGCTGATTGGCGGCGAATACTAATTGCGCCTGAGCCCCCGAGCGTATCGATATTTCCTACTGCAACCCATGCGGACTTTAGGTTTGGATAGACCTCGGGAAGGGCGGCCATAAGGCTTGGCTGCCCCGCAAATGCATCGTTTTGAAGGGCAAAAACGACAACACCTGTTGACTGATAATCTTCAAGCGCTTGCAGGTAGCTGACCCAACTGTCCTGGCTAAAGCCTGTGTAGCCAGACAGCCACTTGCTTGCAGAGCTGAGGCTTTTGTCGGCAAGCGACGCTGGCAGGCTGCTGGGAAGCGCCAGTACTCGAGCTCGATTAAACGGCCTTCCAATTGTTGTCTCGCTGGTCAGGCCCCAGGAATTGTTTTGCACAACCGTGCCTTCGGCTTTCGCAGTTCGCACGCCTTCTGCCATGAGAGGAAATGTATTAAAACTATCCACATCAAAAAGATGTAGATTTGCGTTGTAAGCGACACCCATCATGCCGTGGTTCAAGAGGTCGTAGGAATTGTTAACAAAAGCAGGGTAGCGCTGCCCTGTCT
>JAURFZ010000218.1 GCA_030834045.1 Burkholderiales bacterium | reverse complement strand
TCAATATCGACACGACCACCATTAACCAGCCGGCCAAACAGCAGTTCGTCAGCCAGGGCGCGGCGAATTTTGTCCTGGATAACCCGCTGCATAGGCCGCGCACCCATGGCAGGGTCGAAGCCTTGTTTGGCAAGGAATAGTCGCAAGGACTCTGAGAAGGCGACATCGACCTTCTTGTCTTGAAGCTGGGACTCGAGCTCGATGAGAAACTTATCGACCACTCGAAGAATGATCGCTTCATCAAGCGCCTTGAAGGAGACGATGGCATCGAGCCGATTGCGGAACTCGGGCGTGAAGATGCGCTTGATCTCTTGCATTTCGTCACCAGCCTCACGGGAGTTACTGAAGCCAATAACGCGCTTGTTCAACATCTCTGCGCCGGCGTTGGTGGTCATGACGATGATGACGCTACGAAAATCCGCCTTACGCCCATTGTTGTCTGTAAGGGTTCCGTGGTCCATGACCTGCAAAAGAATATTGAAGATATCAGGGTGCGCCTTTTCAATTTCGTCAAGCAATAACACGGCATGTGGCTTTTTGGTTATTGCTTCGGTAAGCAGCCCGCCCTGATCGAACCCCACGTATCCCGGAGGCGCTCCAATAAGGCGGCTGACCGCATGACGCTCCATGTACTCCGACATGTCAAAGCGAATTAACTCAATACCAAGCAGGTAGGCCAGCTGACGGGCAACCTCTGTCTTACCAACACCGGTTGGGCCGCTGAAGAGGAAGGAGCCAATGGGCTTTTCGGGCTTACCAAGCCCAGAGCGAGCCATTTTAATTGCAGCAGCAAGGGCGTCAATGGCAGCCTCCTGCCCAAAGACAACGTTCTTGAGGTTGCGATCGAGCTTGGCTAGCACCTGACGGTCGTCGGTGTTCACAGTCTGAGGTGGAATACGGGCGATTTTCGAGACGATCTCCTCGATTTCCGTCTTCCCGATGGTCCGCTTTTGCTTGCTCTTAGGCAGGATACGTTGGGCGGCACCTGCCTCGTCAATAACATCGATGGCCTTATCTGGCAGGTGTCGATCGTTGATGTAACGCGCCGACAACTCGGCGGCTGCAGTGAGCGCTCCAGCCTGGTAGCGAACCCCATGATGCTCTTCGAAACGAGTTTTAAGGCCTTTGAGAATCTGTATGGTCTGATCGATCGAGGGCTCGTCCACGTCAATCTTCTGGAACCGCCGCGAGAGGGCGTGGTCTTTCTCGAAAATACCCCGGTACTCGCTGTAGGTGGTCGCACCGATACAACGCAGGGCGCCCGAGGAGAGGGACGGCTTTAGTAAATTACTGGCATCAAGGGTCCCGCCGGAGGCCGAGCCTGCTCCAATGAGCGTATGGATTTCATCGATAAAAAGTACGGCATGTTTATCAGCCTTGAGCTGCTTAAGAACAGCCTTAAGCCTTTGCTCGAAGTCGCCACGGTATTTCGTTCCCGCCAACAAAGCCCCCATGTCAAGCGAGTAGACAGTGGCAGATTCAAGCACCTCGGGGACCTGGCCTTCCGTAATTCGAAATGCTAGACCTTCTGCGATGGCTGTTTTCCCGACACCTGCCTCACCAACAAGCAGGGGGTTGTTCTTGCGACGCCGGCAGAGAATCTGAATAACGCGCTCCACTTCATGCTCCCGGCCGATGAGTGGGTCGATTTTTCCAGCCTTCGCGAGCTTATTAAGATTTTGTGTGTACTGATCGAGCGCCGAGGGCTGCCCAGAGCTTGACGAGGCGGAGCCCGAAGCGCTGTTGCCAGCTGGGGACTCTCCTTCACTGCCTGAGGCAGACTCATCAGAGGGGGTCTGGGACGGCGGCGTTTTGGTAATGCCGTGGGCAATGAAGTTCACTACGTCGAGTCGGGTAACGCCCTGCTGATGCAGGTAATACACGGCATGGGAGTCCTTCTCACCGAAAATGGCAACGAGCACATTAGCCCCCGTGACCTCCTTCTTG
>JAURFZ010000217.1 GCA_030834045.1 Burkholderiales bacterium | reverse complement strand
ACAGGTCGGCCAAGCAAGGTGGCATTTGGAGCAACGACATTGTTGAGGTGGGCTACAAGTACCAAATGACTGACATTGGCGCGAGCATTGGCCTGGTTGGCTTGAAGATGATCGACACAATGATTAAGGCACGCAACGACTTGTTCAAAGTCTACGAGGCCGAGTTGAGGTCACCTCGCGTGCGCCTTGTGGGGTCATCCTCAGGCCCAGACCACTTCACCTGTGCCTGGCTTCTTACCATTGTGGTCGACACGGGCCGAGTCGATTTAATGCAGAAGTTACGTGATCACGGCATTGAGTCGGGCCAGGTTCACTACCGAAACGACCGTTACTCCGTGCTTGGTGGTCGTCGCAACGACCTTCCTCTTATGGATGCTATTGAAGACAACTACCTGGTTCTTCCCTTGCACCCCATGGTGCAGGCCTCCGACGTGAAACGAATTTGCGCGCTCATTAACGAGGGCTGGTAGTTGAACTAATGCAGTTTGCCAAGAAGATCCTCTGCAACCCGCTCCCAAGACCTTAGACTCCTGCGTTCAACAGCCTTTACGCCTTCATCCAGGTGCTCCATGGTGTAAGACCTGTCGGGCGTATCTATTGCCTCGATCAAATCAGCCAAAGACTCTGGATTTTTGGGATTGAAGAAATGTGCCTGGTCCCCACAAACCTCCCTAAGTACTGGAATGTCTGAACAAATGACCCGCCTACTAAACCAAAGGGCTTCGCCTGCAGGCAGGCCCCATCCCTCTATAAAACTTGGCAAGACCAACGCGGTACAACTCTTATACAAACGAACCAGCTCAGCTTGATTAGGGTCAATGGCAGGAATGACCTTGTGGGCAATAGCCTTGTACTTATCAGCCGCCAAGGCATTTTTAACCCTTCTTCTCATAGTGCCCGCTAGAACCAGCGAAAGCTTTAAAGTGCCTCTGCGTTGAAGCACTAAAAAAGCCTCAAGAACGACATCAAGATTTTTACGCCCTAATGTACTGCCTACGCACAATAAGTAATTGGCTTCGGGCGGCTTGATATGAACGGGCTCAAAGCTCTCTCGACACTCGTGTGCTAACTGCACAACTTCAATAGGAGGCAGAGGGTCGAGGGTGCCAGCCTGCTCGAATCGCAGTAACTCAAGCCTCGTCGAAAAGGAGTTGACTAGAATCTTGGAGGCCCTTCGAATTACAAGATTGTTATCAGATAAAAAATTCGAGAAAAAAGGCCCCAGTGTGGGCTTCCCCTCCGAAGATAAAGGCATTACATCGTGAAGGAGTGGGATGAAATGCAGAGTGTCTTTCGGCGAAATGTGGGCCAAAAATTCCGCCATGAACTTAGGCCGGCCCATCGAAACAAGTACGCCATGACTTAAGTCGATTGGCTGAAACCGCAGACCTAATTTCTCCCACCGATTTTTATTCAATGTTCGTATCAGCCAAGACCGCAACCAAAGAAATGGCTGGAGTAAAAGTGGCACCCGGTGGTAGACCAGACGGGCGCGTACAGGTCGAGCAGCTAAGGGGACATTTATATCTACCAAGAGGTGAGGGGGAACCTCTGGTGAGAAAATTGGATCTAACTTAAAAAATTTTTTGTGGCCTGGTGAGAATGCTACGAATTGGACCTTAGGGTCTAACCTACTAAGTTCATAGGCAATCTCCGCAACCACACGCGAGATGCCGTAATACCGAAACTTCGAGCTTGCAACGAATAACTCCGTTAAGTCAAAGTAAATCGGACTATTCAATCCAAACCTCGCGAATCCAATTGGATGGACGTACAAAGTGGCGAATAAATTCCCGCTTTGTAAGTCCAGGCCGATTGGGAGAAAACGTCTTTTTCAGGTGGCCCAAGGGCCCCCAATAGCTGTAGTCGCTGGACCAACGCCCTTGCGAGGCAAGGTCCTGGTTTAGCCCCCCAGGAAAAATCAACACTTTGGGTAACTTCGGCTTGCGAGGAGAAAAGAAAT
>JAURFZ010000216.1 GCA_030834045.1 Burkholderiales bacterium | reverse complement strand
GTTGGCCAGCACCCTTAAAAGGTCCTTGGCCAGAAGAATCCCAATAATGTTGTCTTTGCTGCCGTCGGTCACTGGAAAGCGCGAGTGCGCAGCCTCAATCACCTGGGGCAAAAGCGTGTCAAGCGGCTCATTGATGTCGAGCACATCCATTTGTCCACGTGGAATCATGAGATCGCGTACGGCCAAGTCGGCCACCTGCAGCACACCTTCCATCATAGACACAGCATCGGCGTCTATGACGGAATGGGCTTGGGCCTCGCGAAGCTGCTCGATCAGCTCCTCTTTTTCATCGGTCCGGCCAAAAAGCCGGTCGGTGAGCCGTTTGAAGGTTTGACTCAGGCCAGAGGGCCTAGGGTCGGGTTCGGACATGCAGGGGCATGGAAGTGGAACACATCATGAGTTTGCCACAGCTTGGCCCAGGGCGTAGGGGTCGGGTATGCCCAGCCTCGCGAGCAATGCCCGCTCCAGGTCTTCCATAAGAAGGGCTTCGGGCTCGGTCTGGTGGTCAAAGCCAAGGGCATGAAGAGCGCCGTGAATGGCCATATGAAGGAAGTGATCGCCAACACTTTTGTTTTGTTGCAGGGCTTCGTAGGTTAAGACAGGCAGGCAGAAAACAAGGTCGGCCACTGCCTCGGGAAGCGGTTCGTAGCCGAAGGTAAGAACATTGGTTGGTGAGTCCTTGCCTCTAAACTGTTTGTTCAAAGCCTGGGATTCATCGCGTCCAACCATCCGGAGGGTGAGCTCCAGGAAGGCCCCCTTGGCCGCCGTACGCCGCTTCTTGCCCTCCAAGTTCGCCACCTGGTTTGCCTTATTGCCTGCCACGACCTGGTTAAAGGTCGCCTGGAGAAGGCGTTCAAGCCGCGCCCGGTAAACCGGCCAGCGAGCAGGCCCTAGGCTCGAGCGGTCCCACTGAAGGCTGAGTCGAACCCGTGGCCTAGGCCGCGTTGGCAGGGCGGGCCTCGTCTTCGGGGGTTAAAACCAGTGCCCCGCGCAGGCTGTGGGCAAGCGCTGCGGTGATGGTCATGGGAAGAACCTGCCCAACAAGCCTTGACATTGTGTGGCCCGGCGCGGCGAAGTTCACCACCCGGTTGTTTTCCGTGCGGCCCATGAGTTCGGCCGGGTTCTTCTTGGAGCGGCCTTCAACGAGCACATCAAGGGTCTGTCCAACCATCGCCTGGCTAATGGCCTGCGCATTGGCATCAATGGCAGCCTGAAGCCTTTGCAGGCGGGCAAGCTTAACAGCCGCTGGGGTGTCGTCCTTCAGGTCGGCGGCAGGTGTTCCAGGCCTGGGGCTGTAAATAAAGGAATAGGAGTGATCAAAGCCCATGGACTCAATGAGCCGCATGCTGTCCTCAAACTCCAACTCGCTTTCCCCGGGAAAGCCCACAATAAAATCGGTGGACAGACAAATGTCGGGCCTTAAGGCCTTCAGACGGCGGGCAATGCTCTTGTATTCCAGGGCCGTGTAACCACGCTTCATGGCCGCAAGCACGCGGTCATTGCCAGACTGAACAGGCAGGTGAATATGGTTCACAAGTTTGGTAAGCCTGCCATAGGCATCAATAAGCTTTTGCGTGAACTCTTTGGGATGCGAGGTTGTGTAACGAATGCGGGCAATTCCAGGAATGTCGCTCACGATTTCAAGCAGGTCGGTGAAGTCAAGGCCGTGTTCGGGGTCTAGAAAGGCATTCACGTTTTGGCCAAGCAGCGTGATCTCTCGAACTCCCTGGCCTGCAAGCTCGGCCACCTCGGTTAAGACATCTTCTGCCCGACGCGAGACCTCTTGGCCTCGGGTGTAGGGCACGACGCAGAAGCTGCAGAACTTGCTGCAGCCTTCCATAATCGACACAAAGGCGCTTGGGCCTTGTACGCGCGCAGGCGGCAGGTGGTCGAATTTTTCGATTTCCGGAAAGGAAATATCCACCTGAGATTTACCGCTTGATTTACGAGCTTCGATAAGTTCGGGAAGCCGATGCAGGGTCTGGGGTCCGAACACCAGGTCCACATAGGGCGCGCGCTTAACAATGGCCTCGCCCTCTTGGCTCGCCACGCATCCGCCCACGCCAATAATGAGGCCAGGCTTTAGTTTTTTTAGGTCTCGGGC
>JAURFZ010000215.1 GCA_030834045.1 Burkholderiales bacterium | reverse complement strand
CATGGAGCGGTTGGGAGCCCGGGCCACGCCCTGGGTGACATTCTTGGATCGATCGTTATAGGCCATAGCGTCTCTTATTAGGAAGTTGAACCAGGCCCCAATCATAAGCCGGCTTGGAGCGAGTCATGGCACACTGCCGTTGTGACTTCCAGTGTCTTTGTCCATCCTCAGTTCGACCCCGTTGCGATAAGCCTTGGGCCTCTGGCTATTCATTGGTATGGCCTGATGTATCTGCTTGCCTTTGCCTCTTTCTACCTGCTGGGCCGCTGGCAGATTCGTCTTGACCCGCAGCGCTCAGGCATGTCGGTACGAGACCTTGAGGACTTACTTTTCTATGGGGTCTTAGGTGTGGTTATTGGGGGCCGGCTGGGCTATGTCTTGTTTTATCAGCCGAGCTATTTTGCAAGCCATCCACTCGAAGCCTTAGCACTTTGGCAGGGCGGCATGGCCTTTCATGGCGGTCTGCTTGGCGTTATTGTTGCGCTAGTGCTTTTCGCGGCGCGCAGGCCGCACCTTGGCCAGCCTCTTAGGCTTAATGAAGAGGCTCTGCCAACAGTTGCCCATCCACTACCCTTTCAGCAGAGGTTTTGGGCCCTTGCAGACTACGTCGCTCCTTTGGTGCCATTGGGTCTTGCCTTCGGCCGTCTTGGAAACTTTATTAATGGCGAACTCTGGGGCCGACCCGCCGACTCCAACCTCATTCCTTGGGCAATGATCTTTCCTCAGTCCGGTAGCGAGATCGCCCGTCACCCTTCGCAGCTCTACCAGTTTCTTGGCGAGGGCCTATTTTTGTTTCTTCTTTTGTTTGTCCTTAGCCGTCGGCCGCGCACTCGGGGGGTAATTGCCAGTAGCTTCCTGCTGGGCTACGGGGGTTTTCGTTTTCTCGCTGAATTTGGCAGGCAGCCCGATGCCTTCCTTGGTCTGCTGCCCGTTTTAGAGCCCCTTGGACTCTCGGCGTCCTTATCGATGGGTCAGTGGCTCTCTGTTCCTATGATGTTTCTGGGCAGCCTAGGGCTCTACCTCTTCACCTGTACGAAGAAGCGGCAACAAAAGAGCCCCTAGTTTTTTTATGATGTTCTAACGCACTGTTTTTTTTACTACTTTTTGAAACTTCTGTGGTTTTAACCATTAAGGCAGGGAATATACCGACTGCGGAATATTCCCTACTTGCGTAGCCTCTTTGCCATCTAATTACATTACCGACGATAGGTTTAAGGGAGATGTTCGAAAGGTTTAGGTCCGGCCGCAGTCAAGGTCAAGACGAGCGCGTGCTTAAGACCTTGGTCTCGGGCTGCGAGCGGCTTATTGGAGAGGCTGGCGAATCGGTTGGACTTGGCATTTCGCGAGAGATTCTCCAGGCCTACTCGACGTTAAGCCCCGAGTTTAAAAATAGGTTTTTTAGGGCCCTCGCTGAAGGCTTTAACCCCGACCCAGGCCTGGTTGAGCAGTCAGCAAAGCGTTATGCGAAGTCCCAAGACCCGAAAGACCTTATCCAAATGGTGGCTGACGCACAGCCCCCTCGGCAAGAGCTTTTCCGACGAATTAATCGCGTGCCCGAGGGCTGCGCCGCACTTCTAAAAATGAGGGAGTCCCTCCTTCAGAGCCTTTCAAAAGATCCCAGTCTCAAGGCCGTTGACTCTGACCTTGAGCATCTGCTTGCCTCATGGTTTAACCCTGGCTTTTTAAGCCTCGATCAAGTCAGTTGGGAGTCGCCGGCGGGTCTGCTTGAGCAGATTATTCAGCATGAGGCAGTGCATGAAATTGACGGCTGGGCTGACCTGCGTCGACGACTTGAGCCCGATCGGCGTCTGTTTGCATTCTTCCATCCGGCCTTGCCGAAGGAGCCTCTGATTTTCGTTGAGATTGCGCTGCTTCACGAAATGCCCCAGTCCATTGCCCCATTGCTTGATCGAAAATCAAAGTCTGAGCCTTCAACCAAGCCCTATAAGGTGGCGGCTTTTTATTCCATTTCAAACTGTCAGCCTGGGCTAAAGGGCGTGCATCTTGGTAATTTTTTAATTAAGCAAGTGGCTGAGGCCCTTAAGTTAGAGTTTCCCGAAATTCGTCAGTTCTGCACACTATCGCCCATTCCTGGATTTCTCCGCTGGTTGCTTGCGAACGAGCCCTTTTCGCGCGATGCACTTACCGAGAAGGCCTGGCTTC
>JAURFZ010000214.1 GCA_030834045.1 Burkholderiales bacterium | reverse complement strand
GCCATGCTCCTTAACAATGTCCTTCCCAAGGCAGTCTTGTTTGATGTTGATGGAACCCTGGCCGAGACCGAGCAAGATGGCCACCTGGTGGCCTTCAATCGTGTCTTTCGCTTGCTTGATATTCCTTGGACCTGGACTGATGACGATTACCAATGGCTGCTCAAGACCACGGGGGGCCTTGAGCGCATGCGGGTCTACGCCGAGCATTGTGGGCAGTTGCAGTTCTTAGAAGGTGAAGGCGCAGAGCGCCTTCAAGACGCCCATCGGCTGAAGAACAAGGTATACGCAGAGCTTGTTGAGCAGGGTGCTGTCAAGCCTCGGCCTGGTGTGGTGGCTTTTATTCAGACTCTCTTGCAGCAGGGGGTCACCTGGGCGGTTGTAACAACAACCAGTCGCGGTAATTTTGAGGCGCTTTATGCGGCCTGCCTCAGACCCTCAGGTATTCCTCCGCCTAAGCTTGCAATATGCGGGGAGGATGTTGAACGCAAAAAGCCCGACCCAGAAGCCTACCTGCAGGCCCTTCATCGTCTTGGCCTTCACCCATCGGATTGCCTAGCCGTTGAAGATGCTCCCAACGGGCTTAAGGCCGCGCGAGCTGCTGGTATTGCCTGCCTTGTGGTTCGCTCGGTCTATTTTCAGGCGGGTCCTTGGGACGGTGCCTATGAGGTACGCGACAGCTTTCTAACTTAACCTGGCTTAGTCGATTGAAAAACGTTTGCGCGCCTGTCGGAGCGCAAGCAGCAGGGCGATGGCGATGATGGGTACAGCCAACGCGGTGATCAGGTCGATGGGCACCGCGAAGCCCATTTCCCTCACACCCTTTGCAAGATACTGAATAAGCCCAACGCTGTAATAGGTGAGAACAACCAACGAGAGTCCTTCAACGGTCTGTTGGAGCTTCAACTGAAGTTGCGCCCGGCGATTCATACTTGCCAGCAAGGCCTGGTTCTGACGTTCGGTCATAAACTCAATGCGAGTTCGTAGAATCTGGGTCGTGCGCGAGACACGGTCTGATAGTTCACGCAGCCGGCGTTGTGTCCATCGGCATGTGCGCATTGCAGGCTCGAATCGACGGTCCATGAACTCGGAGAGGGTCTGAACGCCGGTGATCGGGGTTTCTTTAAGCTCAACAAGAGCCCGGCGTACGAGCTCGGAATAGGCCTCACTTGCCGTAAACCGAAGGCCATGAATGGAGATCCAGTCCTCTACCTTTGAGGCGAGGCTTGACAGGCCGTTTAGCAGCTGCTCATGAGGGGTTGCCTCGTTCTCAGGCAGCGAGGTCTGGTGCTGGGCCATTTCATTCGCCCAGTGAGAGAGTTCGTTCTCGGCGCGCCTCAGAGGCTCTGACAAGCCCTTAGCATGAGGCAAGGACAGCATCGACATCATTCGATAGGTGTCCGTGTCGATGAGCCGTTGAGCAACACGTCCAGCCTGACGGGAGCCGATACCCTGATGCTGCACCAGTAGACGAACAAACCCGCTTGAATCAAGCTGAAGGTCTGTCCAGACCTGCGCATTCAGTGATCCAAGAATGCTTGAGCCAAGAAGCGTGTTGCCAGAAAAGAGAGGGGAAAGGGCTGCAGCATCGTCGACTCGGGGGCCTGGGCGAATGATTAAGTCGCTGGCCGCAATTCGATTCTGAAAGCCGTTCTCAGGAATTGGATGACCTAAGTTCTTGAGCAGGAGCTGGAAGTCTTGGAGCAATACCTGCCTGCTTGTCGACCAGTCGTGGCTATCGTCTTTTGTGCTCGCCTGATGGAAGAGGCAAAGCGTTGAGAACTCCCCATGCAGTTCCCAGCGCAGCAACAAGCGGGCAGGGGGCTCGGCCATTTGAATGAGCTTATAGCCCGGGCTGCTTGCAAGTCGTGAGGCCTCCGGGGTGCTGGCCATGACCTGATTAATCCAATGAAGCTGCACCTCGCGCTCGTCTTGGCCCGAGACAAGAAAGGCCTGACTGCAGATGCGCTCCTCGGGCCATAGGGCAATGGGCGGCCGCGCGTGCACCTCGTGGTGGAGGCTCGAGCGCTGAGAATAATCTTGGAGGAGATGATTCATAAGTGTCCTTCAGGCATTAGCAAAGGCTTAGGGGGTTAAGTATCGGGCCTTTGCCCAATAGTTAACCGCCTCAGTAATTTGTTCTTCGAGATAGGCGCCATAGAAATCTGCGGAGCT
>JAURFZ010000213.1 GCA_030834045.1 Burkholderiales bacterium | reverse complement strand
TCGGGGTGGTGGGCAATGCAGAGAAAGCAGCGCTCGCCAAGCGGCACGGCTGCCGACATGTCCTGCTGTCAGGCAGCGGTCCGCTCGCGCCTGAGGTGCGGCGCTTGACGCGCGGTGCGGGCGTCGCCGTGGTCTACGACTCGGTGGGCAAGGCTACCTGGGAGCGCTCCCTTCAATGCCTGCGTAAATACGGCCTGATGGTGAGCTTTGGCAATGCCTCGGGCAAGGTTGCTCCGGTTGACTTGAATCAGCTTAATGGGCATTTATTCTTAACAAGACCATCACTGATGCCCTACACGGCAACGCGTTCGGAGTTAGAAGTAACTTCAGGGGAACTCATTAAGCACGTGGTGAGTGGAAAGATAAAAATCAAAATTGACCAGACCTACCCGCTTTCTGAAGTGGTTCAGGCCCACACCGACCTTGAGGCGCGAAAAACCACAGGCTGCAGCGTTCTAATTCCCTAAGGAAGGCCTCAAACTGGGGTGTGATTAAGAACAAACTGCCAGCCATACGCGTGCCATTCGTTTGGGCCTTGGTGGCCGCAACGGGTTTCGTAGGCATGTCGGGCGTGGCCCTTGCTCAGGCCATGGGCGAGGGCTTTGAGCCCGACTCCAGTGCCTTGCAGGACGTCGAAGTTCGTGCCCAGCGCCCCAACGATCTTCAGCAACGACGGTTTTCCAATGCCTCGAAAACCGTGGTGGGCCGAGAGGAAATCCAAAAGTACGGGGACACCAGCCTTGAGGATGTGCTTCGTCGTCAACCGGGGGTCACCGTGCCCTCGGGCGGTGGCAACCCAAGGCTGCGTGGCATGGCCGAGGGCTACACCCAAATTCTTATCGATGGTCAGCCTGCGGGCCGAGGGTTCACCGTTGATTCTATTCAGCCCGAGCAGGTTGAGCGCCTGGAAATTATTCGCGTACCGACCGCAGAGACAGGTGGTCAGGCCGTGGCAGGCAGCCTCAATATCATTACCCGCGAGGGCCAGGCGCGCGGCCGTAAAGACCTGAGCCTGGGCTTAAGCCTAGGTGAACGAGACCTTCAGGGCTTTCGGCTTGGCCTTACCCAGCAAGGCGCCTGGCTGGGCGATGAGTCAATGGTCTCAGCCACTGTGTTTGGTCGAACGCAGGACAGCCGGTCCGAGCAGTCCTTGCGTTTTACTTCTGGGGCGAACTCTTTAACGACGTCGGGCCAGGCATCGCAGACCCGCTCCCAGCAAGAGCGCCTTGGGCTTAGCCTTCGTGGGCAGGCGAGTTGGAACCTGGCAAATCAGTCCAGTTTTTCTGTGCGTCCGATGGTCTTTGCGGTGAAGGGCGACACGCAAAGCCTGCGTCAAATCGAAGGCTGGAAGGGTTCAGACCCTTTGAGCTTTGCTTCACCTTATCTGCAGGATGAGGCCCACCAGCGCTTTCACTATGCCGTGGGCCGGGTTCTGCTGTTGCACAAGTGGAATCTTAATTCCCAGTTTCGGCTTGAAACCGGCCTGACCGGCTCGGCCTTTGAATTCAAGCGTGACGAGGAGGCCTTGGCCCAGACCGTTGCACAGACCTCGAGTGCCCGCCAGACCGATGCCAGCACCACGGAGCGGGGCCTGCTGTTAAGTTCGAAACTAAAGCGTGCATTCAATGAGGACGAGCAGACCTTTGGCCTTGAGCTTGAGCAGACCTTGCGGAAAGAAGAAGACAGGCGAGCGGTGAATGGCGTTTTTTTCAATACGGGCCTGGGTAATGAACTGGACACCGACCAGACCCGATGGGCGGTCTATGGCCAGTGGGATTTCAACCCAAGTCCGCAATGGGCCTATTTGGCTGGCCTGCGCCAGGAGTCCATTCGTACCCGGCTTCAAACCCTGCCAAGTCTTCCAAGGCAGAGCCACGAGAGTCAACAGACCTCACCTTCGTTAAGCCTTGTGCATCGACCCACCGAGGACCCAGGCCTGCTTTATCGCGCAAGCCTAAGCAATGCCTACAAGCGCGCCCGCGCCCGGGACCTCTCCTCGCTGCCAAGCTTATCGACCAGCTTTGATACGAACACGGCCAACAGCCCGGATGCCGCAGACAGTGTGGGCAATCCTAACCTCAGGCCTGAGCAGTCTCTGGGCCTTGACCTCAGCTTTGAAAAGACACCTGTACCCAACAGCCTGCTGTCTGCGGGTGTTTTTTGGAAGAAGATTAAAGACG
>JAURFZ010000212.1 GCA_030834045.1 Burkholderiales bacterium | reverse complement strand
TGAGGGCGTTGTGTATCGCTTCAGTCCTTGTCTGCGTCAGCGGCTGTGCCTTTGCCCCGCATTACACGCGCAATGCCACCATCGAGAAAGCCCTTTCAGCGGGCTTTCAATATCAAACACCCAGAGATTTCCCCGGGCTTGTCTTGGTAAAACGAAGTCAGCCGGGCTCAGCGTCAAGGCTCGCGGCCGCCGGGACCAAACCGCCCACGCTACCGCGTTTCATCATATTCATCGAGGGCGATGGCGCAGCATGGAGAAGATCTGGCACCAAGCCTCCCACCGACCCCACGCCAAAGCGTCTCATTCCTCTCGAATTGGCCATTCTGGAGTCGAGATTACTGGATCAGCATCCAGGGCCTGAAGGCAGCAACACCTTTATCGCTTATGTTTCACGGCCATGCCAATTCCGATGGGCCGAGGAATGCAATGAGGCGCTTTGGACGAGTGCCCGATTCGGAAGTCGAGTCCAAGAGCTCATGAATGTTGCTCTTTGGAACCTTGTCCGTGCGACGCTTATTCGTGAAGGGGTTACGAATGAGGGTCAACCACGATTAAGCCTTGTCGGGCACTCAGGGGGCGGCACGATTGCGGCGCTGCTCGCGGCGTCTCGCGGCGACGTTGACTGCCTCGTAACCTTTGCCGCCCCTTTGGACACTGATGCCTGGGTTGAGAATCAAGGGCTGAGTCCCCTTACTGGCTCACAAAACCCTGTTGCCTTACTTGACAGACTCGGGTCACTTCGTTCCCATCACTTTGTAGGGGCAAACGATAGCGTTGTAAGGCTTGAAGCGCTCGGTGAATTTGCGATCCCCACAAACAGCCGAAAGGTTCATCTGGTACCTGAAACCAGTCATACTTTGGGATGGACCGATTCCTGGAAGCTCTTACGCCAACTCACTTGCCTCAGACAAACTCATGAATAACTCAAGATCAAACCCATTAAGCTTTAGCTACTACAGGTTTTGCCTTCTGGTCGCACTCGCCGCTGGACATTCATCCCATGCCCTTGCCGACAACGGTCGAGAGTTTCAGGGGCAGATTGGTGGAAAAGCTGCCTCGTCGGCCACTCAGGCAGCAATTATTGGTTCAATCTCCTCGTTAGGGGCGGCTGGTGTTTTTAGACTTCGGCTCTCAGATTCCGATGGGCAGACCGCGCCCACTCTGGCAGAGGGAAAAGGTGGTTTAAAGGGCCTTGCTGCCTCGGGCGACTCGGATTCACCTTGGACACTCTGGGCCACGCCAGTTTTAAGCAACGTTAGCAACCGCATCGCCCCCGCAACCTCCGAGGGCTCTGTCAATATTTTGCTTCTTGGACTTGAGCACAACCAAGATGACGAACTCATTCGCGGTGTCGTCCTCGCGCTAGACCGAGCCGATCTAGATACACCCTACAATTCGGGAAAAGTAAAAGGTAACGGATACACCATCGCCCCTTACTTAGCCATGCCATTTGCCGAGAGCTGGTTACTCGATGCAAGTGTTGGGTTTGGAAAAATGAGTCTCAAAACAAATGTGAGCAACATCACCGCGTCCCCAGAAGATGATAGACGACTGGCCTCGATTGGGTTGAGCCACAGTCTCTTAACGAAAACGAAATGGCTCGTCTCTTCCAAGGCTGGTTACTCCTACTCAACCGACAAGGTTGAGAGCTACAAGGACAGCGCTGCGAGCATTACTGCGGCATCAAAGACCACGCTTGGCCAAGTAAAAATCGGCGTGCAAGCCACTTACCTGGCGTCCAAGTTTAAACCCTTCGTTGCTGCTTATCAGTTTTTTAACGACTTCAGCGTTTCAGGGGGCTCCGCAACGCAACCCAAGGAATACAGCACGACTCCGCAGCTGCAATTAGGAATCAGTCCCTCGTCAGGGCCCTTGTATGCGTCGGTCGTTGCTCAAGTCGAACGAGGTCGAAGCGCCGTGCGCGCTTATGTGGGCTATCGCTACTAGTAACTCACCGGATCACCGGTATCCTGGGTGTTGACAACTGCTGAATCAGCGCATCGAAACTTGTGGTCTGCAAGAAGGCAGGCCGGTCGCGTAGAACCACTAGTAGAGCCTCTCCTGGTTTAGGGTTGGCTGGCGTAAAGCCAGATGTTTCTTTTTCAACGATAACGCTCTCGCCTGTTGCAAGCGCCATCTGGGTTTCGCCGGAATACACATAGTTGTAAACACCCGCGCGGTCCTGTTTGCCCTCAGGAATGATTGCAAGTTCGATATCGGTACCTCGAATACCCACTGTTGCGG
>JAURFZ010000211.1 GCA_030834045.1 Burkholderiales bacterium | reverse complement strand
CGGCCTTACTACTTTTGGCGGCAGCAGCCCTGTTGGGATCAGGGCCAAGCTTTGCTCAGACGGTGGCGGGCCTTCCTATTGTGACTGTGGAGGGTTCTCGCTACAGCCTAACGCTTGAGTTGCTTGCGTTAATTACGGTTCTCACGCTGATTCCGTCGTTGGTTTTGATGATGACGTCCTTCGTTCGAATCATCATCGTCATGTCGATTCTGCGACAGGCCTTGGGAACGGCATCGACCCCCCCTAATCAGGTTCTTGTGGGTCTGGCGCTCTTTTTAACCATCTTTATTATGTCGCCCGTGCTTACTCAGGTCTATGAGAACGGCCTGCTGCCCTACCTTCAGCGCACCTTACCGTTTGATCAGGCACTTGCCAACATCGAGGCACCCGTGCGCGCGTTTATGTTGGCTCAGACCCGTGAAAACGACATTGCCATGTTCCTGGAGATTGCTCGCCAGACCAATGTTGTCTCGGCCGAGCAGGTGCCCTTTTCAACCTTGGTTCCCGCCTTCATTACCTCAGAGCTAAAGAGCGCATTCACCATTGGTTTCCTTATCTACATTCCTTTCCTTGTGATTGATCTTATTGTTGCCAGTGTGCTGATGTCGATGGGCATGATGATGTTGTCACCCATGATGATCTCCATGCCTTTTAAGCTCATGCTCTTTGTCCTTGTTGACGGCTGGAGCCTCATCATGGGGTCGATGGCTGCAAGCTTTGTTATTCCGTAGCGCCGCCTAAAGGCAAACAGCCGAAGTAGTCGAAGTAGTCGAAGTCTAATTCGGCTCAGATTTTGCTAAAGCCTGATCACTCACCCTTCACACTTACGGAGATGCGTTGATGGATACGGCAGGCGTTATTGATCTAGCCCAGCAGGCCCTTCTTGTCACCATGCTTATATCGCTGCCCTTACTTGGGGTTGCCTTGGGCGTTGGCCTGCTTGTTGGTATTTTTCAGGCGGCAACCTCCATTAACGAGATGACACTAAGTTTTATTCCTAAGCTTGTTCTGATTGGCGTCACGCTTGCAGTTTTTGGGGGTTGGCAGATCAACACAATGGTTGAATTCACCCGCTCGGTCTTTGAGCGTATTCCTACTTTGTTTAACTAGTTCAATGTTCACGCTTTTAGCCGCAGACATTGCGGATCGCTTCATCATCATGCTCTGGCCGATGATTCGTATATCGGCCCTGCTATTGGTGGCACCTGTTCTTTCAATTAGTGCTGTCACCCTGCGCATTCGCATTATTTTTGCCTTTGTCCTAACTTGGCTTATTTATCCCCTTCTGGACTGG
This sequence comes from Burkholderiales bacterium, assembly GCA_030834045.1. GTDB lineage: Bacteria > Pseudomonadota > Gammaproteobacteria > Burkholderiales > Burkholderiaceae_A > Hahnella. The sequence continues at coordinate 977 of JAURFZ010000211.1, read as the reverse complement.
CCGCGGCTTGACCCCACAACAGCCTTTGGGCTCATTGAGGTTTTTAATCAGGCCGCCATTGGTCTGCTTATGGGGCTTATGCTGCAAATTGTTTCGGCAGCCCTCATTGTTGCCGGCCAGGCCATTGCGGGCTCCATGGGCCTTGCCATGGCCAGCATGATGGACCCGAATTTCGGAAACGTCCCCGTCATTGCTCAGCTGCTCGTCATTATGGGAAGCCTTATTTTTCTGGGCCTTGGGGGGCATCTTTTGCTCTTGCAACTGCTGCTAGAGAGCTTCAGGCTCTTACCGATCGGCACATCATTGCTAAGCTTGGATGCGCTGGGGCATCTCATTGCCTGGTCGTCGATGATGTTTATGGGTGGCGTACTTCTGGCCTTGCCCGTTTTGGTTATTTTGCTCGCTGTCAACATTGGGCTCGGTGTTGTGACGCGTGCGGCCCCCTCACTTAATATTTTTGCAGTGGGCTTTCCTGCAATGATCATTGCAGGCTTTCTTATTCTGTATGCCTCCATGAGTTCGATTGCCGCCCGAATTCAATGGCTTTGGATGGCGGGTTTTAGTCAGATTCGAATGATCCTCGGAATTGAGTAGATAGAAACGTGGGCGACGATTCCGACCTTGAACGTACCGAAGAACCTACCGCGCGCCGACTTGAGAAGGCGCGTGAAGAGGGTCAGATTGCCCGATCAACGGAGTTGCCTGGCGCCGCAGTTGTGGTGGGGTCCATGGCCTACTTATTGTTGTCGGGACAGTGGACATTCGACAAGCTAGGAAGCCTCTTTAAGTCGGGCTTTAACCTCGATCCAAGAGTGTTGGACAACCCTTATTTACTGCTCGGGATTTTTGCCCAGTTTATTTTTGATGCGTTCCTTATTTTTCTGCCCGTATTTATTCTGACCTTGATCCTGGCCTTGCTTGCATCGAGTGCAACTGGCGGGTTTAACTTTGCATGGCAGGGCGCAGCCCCAAAACTT
>JAURFZ010000210.1 GCA_030834045.1 Burkholderiales bacterium | reverse complement strand
CCTTCTTGAGTCGCGCCTTCTTGCTGGACCTCAAGCCCTCCTTAGCGAGCTTCAAACCCGGTGGCAGTCGACCATCAGTCTCGACTGGTTTGTTCAGGGGAAAAAGCTCGAACTGCGCCAAAGGCATGCCCGCTTTCAGGACTCCCCTTATTCACTTGAGCCCAATATTAAAGAAAGCCCTGGCGGTCTGCGTGACCTGCAGGTTATTCGCTGGATTGCAACGGCCTTGGGCGTTGGGACAAGCTGGAAGGCCCTTGAGGCCAAGGGCCTGCTAACCCCAGAGGAGTCTCGGCAGTTACAGCAGCAACAGACCGTATTACTTAACCTGCGAGCCCAGCTGCACCTTCTGGCCAATCGCCGAGAAGACCGCCTGGTCTTTGACCTTCAGAACCGGCTAGCCGCCCAGCTTGGTATGGAGGCAACGAAAGGTCGCCGGGCAAGTGAGCTGTTGATGCAACGTTACTACCGTGCGGCGAAGGTTATTTATAAAGTCACCGCCATCTTACTTGCCGAACTCGATGGTCCAAGATCGAGGTCCTTTGAAAACGCCGCCTCGCAGCAGTCCGCAGGAGGCAAGAGGCACCCTGCAGCGAGAAAAATCGACGAGTATTTTTATGAGGACAGAGGGCTTCTTGATATTCGTGACGAGACAATTTTTAAGGAAAATCCCACGCTCTTACTGAAGAGCTTTCTCGTCATGCAAAAGGAAAGTAGCCATCGGGCAATGACCGCCCGAACGCTTCGATCGCTTTGGAACAATAGGGAGCTCGTCGATCGTGAATTTCGTGAGAGGCCCGAACACAAGGCGCTTTTTTTAGAGATTTTTAAGCAACCAAGGGGCATTGTTCATGCCCTTCGTATCATGAACGATCTCGGAATATTGGGTCGGATGCTGCCCGTTTTTCGACGAATTGTTGGTCAGATGCAGCATGACCTTTTCCATGTCTATACGGTCGACCAACACATTCTGCAGGTCATTCGTAACCTTCGACGCCTGCACATGCATGAGCATGCCCATGAATTCCCCTTACTTACCGAACTGGTTGAAGAACTTCCCGAGGGCTGGAGACTTTATTTGGCTGCCCTTTTTCACGACATCGCCAAAGGGCGTGGTGGGGATCATTCCAATCTGGGGGCAAAAGAGGTCATTCGCTTTTGTAAGAACTATGGACTGAATCAGAACGACCAAGACCTTCTTGTGTTTCTGGTGCAGGAACACCTCTCCATGTCGTCCTTTGCGCAGAAGCAGGACCTGGCCGACCCCGATGTCATTCATCGTTTTGTGGATCTCGTAAAGACGGAAGAGCGACTCAAGGCACTTTATGCGCTAACCGTTTCAGATATTCGCGGGACAAGCCCCAAAGTCTGGAATGCCTGGAAGGCCAAGCTTCTTGAGGAGCTCTACCAGAAGTCACTTGAGCTTATTAAGGCTCGGGGCAAGGGTAACTTCTTGCAATCGGCGCAGACTTTACTGAGCCAGAGCACCAGCAACAAACGAGAACAGGCTGAGCAGGCGCTTTGTCAGCTTGGGCAGCCGGCAGAGCCCGCGCGTGTTTTTTGGCGAGGCCTGGAGGCAAGCTATTTTCAGAGGCACTCGGCGCCGGAAATTGCCTGGCATGCGCGGCATCTTGCCTATCCAGTCGCAGCAACAGGAACGCGCGTCTTTGCGCGACTTGCTCCTGAACAAGAGGGCCTTCAGGTTGCGGTCTATACCAACGACTCCGACGAACTCTTTGCAAGAATTACGGCCTACTTTTACCAGCAGAACCTCCCGGTTCTTGATGCCCGTATTCACACGACCCGCACCGGTTACGCCCTGGATGCCTTCGTGCTTGATCATCAGGCCTATCCAGGTCACTCGCGTGAGATGCTAAGCCTCATTGAGGCTGGACTGCCCGCCTGGCTTAACTCAAATTCGGCACTGCCTCCTATTGGCCAAGGCCGACAGTCACGCCAATCGAGGCACTTTCCTATTCCGGCATCGGTCACACTCGCACCCGATGCCCGACAAGAGTTCTACATTCTCACCATCGCTGCGACCGATCGGCCAGGCCTTTTGTACTCCATTTCGCGTTGCCTCACGCAACACCAGATCACTATTCATGCGGCACGGGTTGCAACGCTTGGCGAGCGGGCGGAGGACATCTTCTTAATCAAGGGCGCGGGCCTCGAGCGTGAGGCCTTCCAGGTTAGGCTTGAGGCCGATCTATTAAGCGCCGTGGGAGCCGATCAGGCGCTTGCAGCCTAAGGCTAATAACGAGTAACGAATGACTAATGATTGGCCCTGAGCCATTCGCTAAACGCCTGGCCCTCTTCGGGATGACGCTTT
>JAURFZ010000020.1 GCA_030834045.1 Burkholderiales bacterium | reverse complement strand
ACCACCTAGCAGTTCTGCAGTTCAAAATGGGCGATGAGAAGGCTTACAAAAAAATTACTCGTAAGCTGGGGTCATTTGAGCCCAAGCTTGCGCTGCAGCTGCAACAAGAAACGGGCGTTGACGCCGGTGTGCGCGACCCTTTCAAATAGCAAAAGTTTCGCAGTACTAGTACTATTGGGTGGTTTTGTAGCCATTGACTGATCAAACGGTACGTATAAACCGTGGACACAACAACTTAACTGGAGGACTTCATGCAACTAACAGAACGACACCTTGCCTACTGGCAGGCGCTGCTTCGAAAGACGGCAGTTCTGCTTGCCATTTGGTTTGTAGTCACCTACGTGGTGGGCTACTACGCCGAGAGCCTGCAATTCGACTTCTTTGGCTGGCCCTTTGCCTTCTGGGTTGGCGCACAAGGGTCATTGGTCGTCTATGTGCTCATCATTTGGTATTACGCCCGATCGATGAATCAAATTGATAAAGAATTCGGCGTTGCCGAAGCTGAGGAGGATTAATCATGTCCAATATGCTCGACGCAACTTCATCCCAACGTGCCTTTTTTAATCAGCTAAAAAAGGTCTACTCCTGGTATACCGGCGGGTTCTTAGCCTTCTGTATTGTTCTTGCCATTGCAGAACAAATGGGTCTATCCAGCCAAGCTATTGGTATTGTTTTTCTTATCGCAACCATCGTCCTCTATGCCGGCATTGGCTTCATGAGCCGTACAAACGAAGCCGATGATTATTATGTTGCAGGCCGCAGGGTTCCCGCCGTATTTAACGGCATGGCAACCGGTGCCGACTGGATGTCAGCCGCCTCCTTCATCGGCATGGCCGGTGGTCTTTACGCCGGTGGTTATGGCGGTCTAGCTTTCATTATGGGCTGGACGGGTGGCTATGTGCTGGTGGCGCTTTTTCTTGCCCCCTTCCTTCGTAAGTTTGGTCAGTACACCATCCCCGACTTCCTCGGTGCTCGTTACGGTGGAAACATTCCTCGCCTCATTGGTGTGGCCATCGCCATTCTCTGCTCCTTCACTTACGTGGTGGCCCAGATCTACGGTGTGGGTATTATCACCACGCGTCTCACCGGTGTGAGCTTCGAGCTTGGTGTCTTCCTAGGTCTTTCGGGTATTTTGGTCTGCTCGTTCCTCGGTGGAATGCGTGCTGTAACCTGGACTCAGGTGGCTCAGTACATCATTCTTATCATCGCCTACATGATTCCTGTGGTCTGGCTGTCTGTGAAGCAAACGGGCTTTCCCATCCCACAACTCGTCTATGGCCAGCAGCTCACCAAGGTGACTGCGCTCGAGAAGAAGATTAATGCCGACCCTAAGGAGCTTGAGGTTCGTCAGATCTTCAAGGACCGGGCTGCTGCTGCAACCGAGAAACTCAAGAACCCCGAAGCATCCTTTGCTGCTGATAAATCCGCTCTTGAGGCTAAGGTTGCTGAGCTGAAGGCGTCGGGATCCGACCCTGCAGGCCTCACGGCAACAGAGGGACGGCTTGCAAAGTTCCCAGCCGACGTTGAAGCCTACAAGACCTTTTTGAACGGTGAAAAGGGTTTAGCGGCACGGGCAAATCCTCCTCGCGCTCACGCCGATCCTTTCCCTGGCAAGGACGACGCTGCGAAGGGCACAGCACGGCTAAATTTCTTGGCTCTGACCTTTACGCTCATGTTGGGAACCGCGGCACTGCCTCACATCCTGATGCGCTTCTACACCACGCCTTCGGTGCGTGAGGCCCGTAACTCGGTGACTTGGTCGCTATTTTTCATCTTCCTGCTCTATTTCACGGCGCCCGCCCTGGCGGTGCTTGTGAAGTTCGTCATGTACAACGACATTGTCGGAAGTCAGATCGCGAACTTACCCGCCTGGGTTGCTAACTGGAGTGCGGTGGATGCCAAGCTACTAAGCATAGCCGACATTAATATGGACGGCATTGTTCAGCTTGCCGAGGTTCGCATTGGTAACGACATTGTGGTGCTTGCAACGCCAGAGATTGCCGGCCTGCCCTATGTGGTTTCGGGCATGGTGGCAGCAGGTGGTCTGGCGGCTGCATTGTCAACCTCAGACGGCCTTTTGCTCACCATGGCAAACGCTTTGTCCCACGACGTGTACTACAAGATGATCGACCCCAATGCACCGGTGTCACGTCGCGTAGCGGTTTCGAAGACAATGCTGCTTGTTGTGGCTGTGTTAGCCGCCTTGGTGGCCCAGCAAAAGCCTGCCGACATCTTGTTCTTGGTGGGTGCGGCCTTCTCGTTTGCCGCTGCCGGATTCTTCCCCGCACTTGTGCTGGGTATTTTCTGGAAGCGCACAACGGGTATTGCTGCCTCGCTTGGCATGATCGCCGGCATCGTCATCTGCTTCTACTACATGTCCCTTAACCAAGCGTGGCTTCGAGAGGCCATTTGGGGTATTGCTCGATCAGCGCCTGTTGGTCCCGATATGTGGTTTGGCATTGGGGCGATTTCGTCCGGTATCTTCGGCGTGCCCTTGGGTTTTGCGGTCATCATCCTTGTGACTCTCATTACCCCTGCGCCCAGTCGTGAGGTGCAGGACATGGTCTCCCAGGTTCGCTACCCCGACCTGAAGATGGCAAACTAAAGTGCAGTTCCTGGTGGGGTTCGCCTCACAAGAATAAAAAAAGCCCGGTTCTTCCGGGCTTTTTTTATTGACGCTTTAGTCTTAAACACACCTATAAGTGATAGCAGGCGCCTGCGACTGGTTTTAGTCGATAAGGGGCTCAAAGGCCGCGCCCTGGCTTGCGGCAGGCTGGCCCATACGGGCAATTAAATGGTCCAGTAAACCCTCAAGGGATGCAACGGAGGCATTCGGCATTTCGGCCAAGGCGTTCACCAGAAGGCCCATCTTGGGTTCGGGAACCCTGCCTAACAGTTCATGCCCCTTGGGGGTTGAGGCCAGCTCGAAAGCTCTAGCATCGGACTGGCTGCGGGTACGAAGCACGTAGCCCTGGGCCACCAAGTGCCTCACAATGTTGCTTGCGGTCGACTGATGAATGGCCAGACGGTCATTAAGGGCACCCGGACGAATCCCTGGGTTCTCGTCAATCACCACCAAAGCCCAGACATGGGAGCCCGAGAGACCCGTTATTTGCTCAACCCTGCGGTAATGCTCCTTAACCGCACTAAAAATGACCCGAAACTGCTTTAGAACCCTCACCGCCTGGTCCGGCACGACAGTTACCACGTTCGCCTCCGCTGATAAAAAGATCTGCGAAGGCTACCACTTTCTTATTGGCTTAGGGTGAGGCTTGCCTTGAAGGTTCGCGGCGCCCCCGCAGTTAGGTAGCCATCGCCCAGGAAATCGGCGGCATCACGCCAATAGGCATGGTCAAAGACGTTCTCGACGTAAAACCTAAGGCTAAGCCCAGTACCCTCGCCCAGTCGGCGCGCGTGAAGAAGGCCAAGATCAAAACGATGGTAGGAGGGCAGGTTAACCCGCCCGTCCGCGGTCGCAGGTCGCTTGGCAACATAGCTCCAGACCACCGAGGCCTGGGTAGCCTGTAAAGCGGAGAGTTTATAAGCAAGCAGGCCATTCGCACGAAGCCTGGGCGTGTTCAGGGCATGGTTGCCGTTGACTCCATCTTGAGAGGTTCCCGAGACCTTGGCCTGCATGGCGGTAAGCCCAAGACGGGCCGACAGTGACTGCCCCAGAGAACCTCGGGCGCCAAGTTCAAGCCCAAGACGTGACTCCCTCCCCTGTTGAACAAAGGAACCCAGGGCATCACTCAGGCCAGCATCACGCCGAAAGTTATAGGGCCGATGGGTATAAAAGGCGGTTGCCTCGTAAGCCACTGTTTTACCCGGTTGCAGCCTTAGCCCAAGTTCATACGACTCCGTAAGCCGAGGCGAGAGAACCTCACCGTAGTTGGCGCTGCTTAAGGGTGCACGTTGGCCTGCCTCAAGGTCCTGCCGATAACCCACGAAGACCCTGGCCGCATTAAGCTTACGGCTGTAACTAAGGCCGGGAAGAAAAATCGTCTGGTCTTGGGACCGACGCACGGCGGGATAGTAAGGGAAATTAGCCCTCAGGTCTTCATCATGCCTCACCCAACGCCCACCAACCGCCAAGCTATCCCCATTGCGCAAAGTGACTCGATCATGAGCAACGAAAGCCAGTTGTTCAATGGTCTGGTCAAAAGCATCACTAAAAGACGGGCTTGGGTTGGGTCCACCTGTCCAGGTTGAGGTGAAGACATTGCCAGTGTCTGCATAATCACCGAAGTCCGCATCCAGCTCACCATTGTTGTTTGTATCCGCCACATCCCACATGTAGAGCGGCATACGGGTGGTGCGCCTTAGGTACGAAGCGCCAAAGGCAAGTTTATGGGTTAGGCCGTCCTGCTCGACCGTATAGAGCGCATCCATGGCCAGGTAGGCCGCCTCGCGTTTTTCTCTAAGGCTTCCATAATCCCAAAGGGTGAAATCACCATTGGCACAAAAATAGGTGCCCGCTAAGGTCCCGGCGGTGGCCGAACAGCCCCAAGGAAAACTACTGCGGTCGTCGGTCTTCACCCGATGCAGCGATGCGGTTCCCATAAGCTTGGAATTCGAATCAAGGTTGTGGCTAAGGCGGCCCATAGCGAAAACCGAGTCAAACACCACAGGCTTTGACCACGAGGAGCCACCCAGCAAAAGCTTCGGATTCAGAGGGGGCAAGGTGGTGCCACCCAGAAGCTGACTGCCTGGCTGACTGCGCTGACTGTGCCGGGAATACTCAAGGTCCATCTCAAGAACCGACCTCGAGCCAAACGGCCGGTCGAGAGCCAGGCTTACCATCCCTGAGCCACCATCAGCCCCCCGGGCCTCGGGCCTCAAATGATCAATGGCGGCGTTAAGCCGCCAGCCACCTTGTGGGCCCGTCTGTCCAAGGTCGATGCCTGCACCCAGAGACCCACGTGACTCTGCGGTTAAGTCAACCTCGCGACCATCGCGCGGCCGCTCGGTTACTAGGTTGATAAGGCCCGCCGACGTGCCCGCTCCAGCCCAAGTCCCAGCAGGACCACGCAGGGTCTGAACCTGTTGCTTGTTCTGCATGTTCAACCGCGACTCCCCTACAACGGGGACGCCATTTACGCGACTACCCAGCATAGGGTCAACGGCAAAGCCTCGAATAAGAAAGCCCTCGTAATAGCCCACAGGGCTGTAATAAGGCTCGACCGAGCTGTCCAGACGCAGGAGGTCGGTTAGGCGACCTGGCCCCACGAGGGCCATGTCGGCCTGGTCAATGACCTGGCCTGAGAGGGGCTGTGTCATCCAGTCTGTTCCTATAAAAAACTGAGTCTGAGGCGAGCCCACGCCCATGCCAACGTCCAGGGACGAGCCTGGCGAGGCCTTAACCTCGATGTCGGGCAGTACTGTGGCAGTCTGGGAGAAGACGGAAAGCGAACATAGCCCCAGGGCTAGGCCTAGACAACGACCACCGCGAGGCAGAGAAGTAAAAAAGTTACCCATAAACGTCTCCCAAAGCGAAGGGGAAACGGACGAGCGGCAGGCCTAGAGAAGGAAGGCGGGCAACTCTTCACGCTTCCCTGCGCAAGTCTTAACTCGATCAGGTTCAAAGGGTTTGTCTCACCCGCCTTAAAAAAGGCCCTTAACCCAGACAAAGTTCTTAGCTTTACTTCAAAAACGCGCAAGAAACTTCGGCTGGCTTAAGAGGTTTCGGGACCCCTAGCGAATTCGGAGTGTAAACGGTTTAATGAAGCCGAGGCAAATTCACAGCGCTCCTTAAGCCCTCCTGATAAAAAAATAAGTCGGTCGGAGTTGGTTGGCTTAACAAGCTCTAGGAGTATCTGATGGACCACCTCACGGGCCTTTGGACTGTCACGCTGCCCCGGCTCAGCGACCCAATCAAGACCCTGCGGCAGACAAAACAGGGTTGCGGCATAGTTCGCCTGATGATGCGAAGACGCCAGATTGTCAAGGCTTGCATCCTTGAAGTAGTAGCGGCTGTAGGCGGCCGTTACAAAGGGCGCTGAGTCGCAGAAAAGCCACCGCTTTTCAAACGCGATAGCCTGCTGCATACCAAGAAGCTCTTGCTGCTGCTGGGCTTCAACGATTTCCAACTGCTCGTCTTGCCTTGGGGGACGCCCCTTCCGAGCCACCCACTGCCGCAGGGGCTCCTCAAAATGAAGCCCATCGAGCCCAGCGGCAAGCAACTGGCAGAGGGTTGTCTTACCCGTGGACTCTGCACCAATAACCGCAACCTTTAAAGCGCCTGACGTCGTGTCCACAATCGCAGACCCCAATAGGCCAGACCAAACTGAATAAAGTACAAGGCTGCGGTGGGCCAGAGGGCCTGTTGCATAAACAGAACCACAGAGGCGGCGTTGGCAGCAAGCCATGCAAGCCAGCAGTCAATTCGTTTCATACCCATTAACACCATGGCAATAAGGCTGACCGCAGTCACCGATGCATCGAGCCAAGGATTTGGATGCTGCTCCATCCCCGCAAACCAAATAAAGAAGGCAGCCGCCAACACCACAACCGCTAGAAGAAAGTACAGACGCTGCGCGGTCGTGAGCCAGCCTGGCCCCTTTAAAACCGAGCCCGAGAGGCCAGTATTCGCCTGTCGCCAATTCCACAAACCCCAAAGCGAGGTCAGGATAAAGACCAACATAAGGACAGCTTGTCCGATAAGATCCACCCTGAGGTAGACAGCCAAGTAAATTGCACTCGACGCAATAAACACGGGCCATACCCACACGTTCTCGCGTAGGCCAAGCACGACGCCCAATAATCCAAGCCCTGCGGCCAGCCACTCGAGACTTAACATTGACTAAAGACCATGGTTTCTAAACGATTACTTCGCTGGCAAGAAGGGGATGATGCGGATGTTATTGCCGCAGCGCAGGCTGTTCAGCTATGCCCCTTGTGCGGCCGACTGTTAACGCCGGGGGACTCTGTGGATGAACATCATCTTACACCGCGCTCTCAGGGTGGCCGAGAAAAGCAGTTGATTCACAAGGTCTGCCACCAAAAAATTCATCAAACCTTTAAGCCCCGTGAGCTTGCCCGTCACTTTAACTCGTGGGATGCCTTAAAGACCCATCCTGAGATAAACAAATTCATTGAATGGGTTCAAAAGCGGCCCAGCGAATTCCTTGGCTAGTTTTTTGAGACAATCGAGCCAGTAAAAATTCTCCTCACGTTGTCCAGTTGGTGCCCCGCGCCAGCTTTTTGCAAGGCTCCTTTTGTATGCCATTTCAACCTTTTGCTTTACGCCTATTAGTAGCATGTCAGGCAATAAGTAAGGCCCGTTTTGCGGCTGCGCTTACCATGGTGATGGCTCTAGGCCTGGTTTTGGGGTGCAGCAAAAATGAGCCCGCTGCTGTCCTTGTGCCTGCCGTTAAGGTATTCGAGGTAGGCATGTCCCTTCCCTTAGCTGCCGGGCCGTACGCCGGTAGCGACGGTGCCGCGGGACCCCTAACAGGCCCCAATCAAGTCCCGGGAGAGCTTCGTTCTGAACTCACCGGCACCGTCATAGAGGTGTTGGTTAAGCCCGGTCAGGCCGTAAGAGCTGGCCAGAGCCTTCTTCGCCTCGATCCCCGTGATGCAAAGCTTGCTAACTCGGCTGCTGAAGTTCAGCTGCAGGCCGCGCGAGCCAAACTTGCCAACGTTGAGGCCGACTTCAGCCGTTACACCGAGCTATTGAAAAAGGGCTTTATTTCAAAAGCCGAATGGGACCGTCGCGAGGCGCTTCTTATTGCTGAGCGCGCTCAGTTTGAAGTTACGCTCGACCAGTTAGGTGTCTACACCTTGCGAGCGCTCGAGCCCGGTGTTGTGCGTCGGGTTCTGGCAAAGAAGTTACAAGTGGTCGAGGCCGCCGAGCTCGTCATTGAACTGCAGCTTAGGCAACTGAGTAAAGCAACGCCACCCGAGGCACCCCAAAAACAACTGGCTAAGCCAAAGGGCACTGAACCCTCGCAGGCCGAGGTCTTCCGTATTCCGTTAACGGCTCTACTTGAAGGACGCAGTGTCATGCGCCTTGTTCCCAATAATGACCAGTTTCTTGTTGAGCCTACTGCAGTAAACGTTCTTGAGGCGACCGAATCGTATGCTCTTGTTGAGGGGCTGTTAAAGGGCGACAGCATTGTTGCCGTGGGCGCCCATCTTCTAAGTCCTGGGCAAAAAGTACGTCGCCTCACCCCCTAAAGGGTAAAAGGCGCGCTTCGTTCGAATGAACAACTCCTCAAAATGGAACCTCTCACTCTGGGCAATCGAGCACCCCGCCCTCATTCGTTTCCTTATGGTCTCGCTTCTCATCCTTGGCGTTGGTAGCTACTTTCAGCTTGGCCAGGATGAAGATCCTCCCTTTACATTCCGTGCCATGGTTGTTCAGGCCTACTGGCCTGGTGCAACAGCCTCTCAGATGGCGGACCAGGTTACCGATCGGCTTGAGCGCATTCTTCAAGAGGTCCCGAACACCGACAAGATCGTAAGCTTCTCAAAGCCGGGCCAGACCACCATTATTTTTCAGGTCAAGGATGACTTCGACCCCAACGAAGTCTCTGACCGTTTCTACACCGTACGAAAAAAAATGATGGATATGGCCAGAGACCTTCCTGAAGGGGTCCAAGGTCCTTTCTTCAACGATGACTTTGGAGACACTTTTGGCGTTATTTACAGCCTTGCTGCTCCCGACTACAGCCAGGCTGATCTGACGGACTTTGTACGTGGCGCCCGTAGTCAACTTCTGTTGGTTAAAGATGTAGGTAAGGTCGAAGCCTTTGGCCTTCAAGACGAGCGCGTCTTTGTTCAACTAAGCAGGCGAGAACTTGCTCGGTATCAACTTAGCGCGAGCGCCGTCGGGCAACAGATCGCAGAGCAAAACGCCGTTGTCGATGCAGGCCGACTTGAGACTAATGCCTTCACGATTCCTATAAAAGTCTTGGGACAATTCGGGTCCATTGAAGAGCTTGCCTCCATGCCCATTCGCGCAGGCCAACGCATCTTAAGGCTTGAGGATATTGCAACCATTCGGCGGGCAACAGTGGATCCACCTAGCCCCTTCGTGCGGGTCAACGGGCAGCCTGTCGTTGCCCTAGGCGTGTCCATGCTCAAAGGCGGTGACATTATTGCCCTTGGTAAGAATCTGGATGCGGCGGTGTCTAAGATTCAATCCCAACTGCCAATTGGCGTAACCATTCAGCAAATACAGAATCAGCCGAAGGTTGTTGCAGAATCGGTCGTTGAATTCCTAACGGTTCTTGCAGAGGCTGTGGCCATTGTATTGGCCGTTAGCTTACTGGCGCTGGGCCTGCACAGACGCCCCTTAAGGCTTGACCCTCGTCCGGGGCTCATTGTGGCCATTAGCATTCCACTGGTTATGGCGGTTACTTTTCTCATTATGAATCTCTGGGGAGTTGGAATCCATAAGATTTCCTTGGGCTCTTTAATTATTGCCCTGGGTCTGCTGGTGGACGACGCCATCATTGTCGTAGAGATGATGATTCGTAAGCTGGAAGAAGGCAACGACCGGCTTGTGGCCGCTACGGCCGCCTTCGAGCTCACCGCCATTCCAATGCTTACTGGCACCCTTATTACGGCCGTTGGTTTTCTTCCCATTGGTATTGCAATGTCCGTGGTGGGTGAGTACACCTACGCCATTTTTGCGGTTACGGCAGCCTCACTTATTGTCTCTTGGCTTGTCTCCGTGCTTTTCGTACCGTTTCTTGGAATGTGGCTTCTTAAAGTTCCATCCCGCCCGCACAAAGACAACGAAGTCAGTCTACGTGACTCCACGGCCTACCAGGTCTTTCGTTCTATGGTGACATGGTGCGTCAATAACCCCGTTAAGACGGTTGTAGCAACGCTTCTTACCTTTGTCCTTGGGCTTGCGGGTATGAGTCGAGTCGAGCAGCAGTTTTTCCCCGACTCCTCGCGTCCGGAAATTCTGGTGGATGTCTATCTTGTCGAAGGTGCTGGTATTGAAGCAACTGCGGCAACCGTTGAACGCATTGAGAAAGAAGCACGCCTTATCGAAGGCATTGACACCATCACCTCTTGGGTCGGATCCGGGGCACCCCGATTTTTTCTCCCGCTTGACATCATTTTTCCTCAAAGTAACGTCGCGCAGCTCATCATTCAGCCCCAACCCGGCTTTTCTCGAGAGTCTGTATTCAATGCGCTGCACGCGCGAATTCCTGCTGCTGCACCAGAGGCACGCCTTCGCATTAAGCTTCTACCCAACGGGCCGCCTGTTCCCTACCCCGTGCAGTTTCGGCTCACCGCCGAACGACCCGATGCGCTCTACGAAGTGGCTGAGCAGGTTCGGAAAGTTATGAAGGCCCATCCCGAGGTCCGTGGACTCCACGATAACTGGAACGAACGCAGGCCCGTGGTGCAGATCAACCTTGATCTCGCCAAGGCGCGCGATGCAGGCGTCACCTCGGCTGCGGTCGCGCGAGAGCTTCAGGCGCGTTTCTCAGGCCGTGTGGTTGCCGATTACCGTGAACGCGAGAAGATTCTTCCCATTGAAGTCGAGCTGCCGCTTCAGGAACGCGACTCCATGAAAGACATACGCGAGCTGCTCGTACCCAACACCAATGGTCGACTTGTTCCACTTGAGAAGATCGCGCGCCTTGAACTCATCTGGGAGCCCGGAATGATCTGGCGCCATAACCGCCAGTACGCTCTTACCTTGCAGGCCGATGTAAGCCCGGGTGTGCAAGGGGCTACGGTGGCGCTGGAACTTCAGAAAGCCTTAGAACCTATTAAGGCATCGCTTCCTGTTGGGCTTGCATTAGAGATTGGTGGCACGATTGAAGAGAGTTCCAAGGGTCAGGCGTCCATTTTTGCCGGCGTGCCCATTATGTTGTTTATTACTCTCATGCTGCTTGTTATGCAGCTTCAAAGCACACCGCGTAGCCTCATGGTTCTGGCCACAGCACCTTTGGGCCTAGCCGGCGTGGCTGCCGCCCTTCTTGTGCTGCAAAGGCCTTTCGGGTTTGTAGCCATGCTTGGTGTTATTGCCCTCATGGGAATGATTATGCGCAATGCTGTCATCCTTATCGATCAGATTGAAAAGGAGCGCGCTCGAGGCTCATCGGTTCGATCGGCCATCGTCGAGGCCACCCTTTTGCGGTTTCGTCCCATCACCCTCACGGCTGCGGCTGCCGTACTGGCCATGATTCCGCTTCAGAACAGCATCTTCTGGGGACCAATGGCCGTTGCCATCATGGGAGGACTCGTGGTGGCTACCGGACTTACTCTGCTTTCACTGCCTGCGCTTTACAGCCTGGTCTACGGAAGGAAAGAAGAGGCAGTTTCCTAAGACAGTCGCTAGTCTGGAAGGGCATAACGACTAGTGGGGGCAAGAATAACGGCCTCCCCCTCAAGAACGGTCTCACCCTTTTGGTTCGTTACCGTCGTATCAAGCCAGACCTTGCCCTTCTCGTCCATCTGGGAGACCGTGACGGTTCCCGTGATTTCATCGCCGAGGTAGACTGGACGCTTGAACTTTAGAGTCTGTCCCAAATAAATCGTGCCGGGCCCTGGGAACCTGGTGCCCAAGATGCGCGAAATAATACTTGCTGTCCAAATACCATGGCCCACCACAGCTTTCAATGGCGTGGACGCAGCGTAACTTGGGTCGGTGTGAGCGGGGTTGCAGTCGCCCGACACCCTTACGAAAGCATCCAGGATGTCTTGGGTGAGGGTCGTGGAGAGGCTTGCCGACTGCCCAACGGTGATCTCCTGAAAAAGCGTGTTCATTGACATAGGGTAATCCCTGGGGTGAGCAGAGCGCCTAAGCCACCCCGCCTACTTGGCCACACCTCCTGAGCCGAAGGGCTTGGGCAGTTGGGAGCGGCCCTCGCGCAGGTCTGACGAGCATTCCACGGTGAACTTCGGGTCGGTGGATGCCTTTAACTTCTCAGCAGACTGGTTGCACGACTCCTCGGATAAATGCCGTTCCATGACCGTGAAGTTCGTTGTGGTACCAATCCAGACAATAAGCAGCCATTCCTTCATGCCTCTTGCTCCCCCTGCTGATTAATTACGAGGGTTTCGACCCAGGGAGCAGCGAGCACCCCATGCGATTCTCGGAGTCGCTGTACCCAAAGGTAATGAGTAAATACCAGTTTGTCATTTGGAAGGTTGGTAGCGGGGGTAGGATTTGAACCTACGACCTTCGGGTTATGAGCCCGACGAGCTGCCAGACTGCTCCACCCCGCGACGAGCTTTGAACTATACAACAATTCGGGAGACAGCAAGCTTAGAATAGCGCATGAACTTTTGCTCTCGCTGCGCTGCGCAGACCCACGCCACTATTCCAGCCAACGACAATCGCATGCGTCATGTCTGCACTCAGTGCGGGGAGATTCATTACGAAAACCCCAAACTTGTTGTTGGCACGGTTGCCTACTTCAACGACAAAATTCTTTTATGTCGTCGTGCCATCGAGCCACGAAGCGGCAAGTGGACATTGCCCGCCGGTTTTATGGAGTTAAACGAAACCACGCAAGAAGGCGCCCTGCGCGAAACGCTGGAGGAGGCGGGCGCTCAGGTTAGGCCCATTAAGCTTATGGCAGTCTATGATGTTGTCGTTGCTAACCAGGTGCACCTCTTCTACCTTGCAGAGATGGCCTCCGAAAGCCTTGATCCCGGCCAGGAATCGCTTGAGGCCCGGCTCTTTTACGAGCACGAGATTCCCTGGGACGAAATTGCCTTTCGCTCTGTCGAGGCCGCCCTTAGACACTTCTTGAAAGATCGTCAGGTCCATTATTCACTGCCTGTTGATCATCAGAGCATGCGCTAAAAAGACCCATGACCGAGCCATCGCCTATTCGACTTCCTTGGATAGAACCAGGCGATACCTTTCCATCAAGCGCTCGTGCGTTAACCGACCTGCACGGCGCAAACGGGCTCATAGCGGCGAGTCAGTCTATTACCCCCGAGATGCTCGAGAGGGCCTACCGCAGCGGTGTCTTCCCCTGGTCGGGCCCCGGGGAACCGGTTCTCTGGTGGACACCGAACCCACGAATGGTGCTGCAGTTGAACGACTTTCAATGCAGACGATCGCTCAGAAAGACCATTCGTCAGGCAGTAGAGAGGCATTACGAACTTCGCGTCGACAGCTGCTTTCAGAAAGTCCTGACGGAATGTGCCGCCCCCAGACCAGGACAGAACGGCAGCTGGATTACCCCTGCCATTATTCAGAATTATCAGAAGCTTCAAGAACGTGGGCTCTCGCATAGCCTTGAGCTCTTCAGGGAGGACAGGCTTGTGGGTGGCCTCTACCTTGTAAGCATTGGTCGGATGCTCTTTGGTGAGAGCATGGTGAGCCTTGAGCCAAACACCTCAAAAATTTGCCTAGCAATGCTTGTGCAGTGGGCAAAGGAGCATGGCGGCCATTACATCGACTGCCAACAACAAACGCAGCACCTCGAGTTTCTTGGGGCTCGACCCCTTACGCGCCAGCTGTTTGAGTCGGTCTTAACAAAGGAAACAGAAAAACCGGGGTTTCCTTGGCAAGAGACCCCCCCCAGACTTACACTCTGGGGGGAATAGCCATGTCAAGCCTCCGAGACCTTCCCGTTGCAACCCTGCAGTTTTACGTAACTGCACCGTATGCATGCAGCTACTTATCATCACGTAAGGCCCGTTCTCAGGTCGCAACCCCGAACCACCTTATTACGTCGGAGCTCTACGGGGACCTAGTTCAAATGGGCTTTCGTCGCAGCGGGGCCTTCGCCTACAGGCCCTACTGCGACGGCTGCAGAGAGTGCATCCCCTTGCGCATACCGGTAGGCGAATTTGAGGCAAACCGAACACAAAGACGCCTACTACGACGGCACAAAGACCAGCTTCTTATTCAACGAGAGCCTCTGCAGTTTCGCGACGAACACTATCGGCTCTACCAAGCCTACCAGTCCCATCGTCATGCTGGCGGTGGGATGGATCAAGACAGCAGAGACCAATACGCGCAGTTTCTGCTTCAAAGCCGCGTCTCCACCGAGCTCATAAGCTTTCGACAGCCTGACGGTGAGCTGGCCATGGTAAGCATCGTCGACCGACTCCCAGACGGGCTGTCGGCCGTGTACACCTTCTACAACCCCTTAAAGCCGCAGACCTCCTTTGGTACCTACGGCATCTTGTGGCAGATTTTAGAATGCCAGCGACTCGGGCTAAGTTACCTTTACTTGGGTTACTGGATTTCAGGCAGCAAGAAAATGGCCTACAAGGCGGGTTTCAGGCCATCTGAAATGCTCGTTTATGGACAATGGCGGCGTGTTCAAGACCTTCAAGAACCCCAAGAAAGCCCATGACAGCAAGCCTTGGAAGTCCGCACTGGCTCTGGCAGCTTTACCCAGCCCTTCGCCCACTTCTTTTTCAACTTGACCCCGAAACCTCTCACCACCTTAGTTTTGGCTCTTTAAACCGGCTTAGCAGCTGGGCCCCCTGGCTTCTTCCTCGCGCCTGCCCCCTGCCGTCTTCGGTCAGGCGTGTTGCTGGGCTGCAGTTTCCTAACCCCGTTGGCCTTGCCGCAGGCCTTGATAAAAATGCGGAGTTTATCGACGCACTGGGCTGCTTCGGATTCGGGTTTATTGAGGTAGGTACCGTCACTCCAAGGCCGCAGCCCGGCAACCCCAGACCAAGACTCTTTCGCGTCCCGAAA
>JAURFZ010000209.1 GCA_030834045.1 Burkholderiales bacterium | reverse complement strand
CAATGCCATCGCCCGTGGCTGTCTCGGGGTTACTGGTGTAGCGGTAGACCTTACCCGCCCCTCCTGTAGCCAGCACCACCGACGACGCTGGCATGGTTTCAACTCGCCCTGTTTGAAGGTTGAGTGCGTAAACACCGTAACAAGTCTTCTCAAGATGCTCGTCACTCGGGCTTAGAGGCTGGTCCAAGTGTTTACGAAGGACGAGGTCCAGCGCCAAATAGTTTTCGAGCAGCGTAATGTTGGGGTGATTTTGAGCCTGCTTGAGCACTGCATCTTGAATGGCTTTGCCCGTGGCATCGGCTGCATGCGCAATACGTCTGTGGCTATGACCACCCTCTCGAACGAGATGAAGGCCCTTGGGGCCCTGCGGGTCCTCTGTAAAAGGAACCTGCTGATCAATAAGCCACTGAATGGCGTCTGCACTGTGGTTCGCAATTTCTCGGGCGACCGATTCAGCGACAAGCCCGGCCCCGGCCTCAAGGGTGTCGGCAACATGCGCCTCGATGTTATCGAGCTCATCGATGACTCCAACAATGCCACCCTGCGCCCAGGCGGTTGCGGACTCATTAAGGGAGCGTTTGGCCAAGACCACGACCCTGTGCGTCGCAGCAAGCTCGAGGGCAACGGTAAGGCCCGCAAGGCCAGAGCCGACAACAATAACGGGCGATGCAATGGAGTTTTGCGAAGTCACAACAAGATGACCACGAGCTATTGGTCTAGGCCTGGTGATGCCACAGCGCCCTGTGCAATGAGTGCATCAATGTCTGCTTTCGAGTAATTGAACTCAGTGAGAATGTCAAAGGCATGCTCACTAAGCATTGGGGGAGGACTCGACTCGATAAGCTGGGTATGGTTTGAGAACTTAATGGGGTGGCCAATACCCTGCACATGACCTGCCTTCGGATGCTTCGAATTCACCACCATTGCTCTTGCCAGCGTTTGCTCGTGGGTTAATGCCTGCGCTAGGGTGTGCACTGGCCCTGCAGGAACGCCTGCCGCGTCAAAAACAGCCTGCCAATGGGCAACCGTCTGAGACCGGGTCACCCGTTCAATCTCATTCACCAGGGCATCAAGGTTATTCATACGATCGGTATTGGTCTTAAAGCGATTGTCCATTTTCCATTCGGAGTGCCCAAGCGCATCAGCGATGCGCTCCCAGTTTGCCTGGTTTGCCCCACCAATATTAATAAACCCGTCTGAGCAGGCGAAGGCCTGGTAAGGCGCAGTAAGCGGATGAGAGGAACCAAGAGGCGAGGCTGACACCCCCGTTGCAAAATAAACAGCCGCCTGCCAATAGGTCTGTTGAATGGCTGCCTCCATAAGCGAGGTTTCAACAACCTGCCCCTTGCCTGTGCTAGCGCGCTCAACCAACGCGGCACAGACACCTACAGAAGCGAGAATGCCTGCATTGATATCGGCAATGGAGTTACCCGTTTTGGCTGGCGGCATGTTGGGATGGCCCGTAAAACTCATGAGCCCCGAGAACCCCTGGGCGATTAAATCGAAGCCCGGGGCATCGGCCATCGGGCCCGTTCGACCGTAGCCAGAGACTGCGCAATAAATGAGACGCGGGTTGATTTCAGCAAGCACATCGTAGCCCAGGCCAAGCTTCTCCAAGGTGCCCTTACGGTAGTTTTCTGTAAGCACATCGCTGCCTGCAACCATGCGCTTTAAAACCTCTTTAGCTGAATCGAGCTTGAGATTCAGCGCAATACCACGCTTGTTACGGTTCAAGACCAAAAAGGGGGCAGATACGCCATTAAGAAGAGGCTCTTTGTAACCCCTCGAATCGTCACCCCCGGGAAGCTTCTCAACCTTAATAACGTCAGCGCCCATGTCTGCGAGCATCATTCCGCAGGTAGGGCCCGCCATGATCTGGGCAAGTTCAAGAACCTTGATGCCATGAAGTGGCCCAGAGCGGCTGGGAGGCAAAGGACTCGCACTCACAGATTCAGCGGCCAACAAATTGGGCCTGTTGCTTCGAAAGAAAAGCCTCTACACCAAGACGGAAGTCTTCGGTATCAAAGCAGTCGAAGCATTCATCGCGCTCAGAGCTTGTTAATGGAGATGAACTCAGTAGACGCCGAGCAAACTTCTTGTGCCAACGGGCAACCAAGGGCGCCCCAGATGCCACCCGCTCGGCGGTGGCCGCGCATTCCGAGGCAACACGCTCATCGTCCACCACACGCGAGACAAACCCTATTTGCAGCGCCTCGTCCGCTGGGAAAATACGACCCTCTAAGAGAATTTCAAGGGCCTTCGAAGGGCCGACAAGACGGGCGAGGGGGGCCATTTCATCGTAGGCCATAACCAGACCAAGGTTCTTTATA
>JAURFZ010000208.1 GCA_030834045.1 Burkholderiales bacterium | reverse complement strand
TCCTTTGAATTTGCGGGTTTGCGCAGCAACCAACGTACTGTCCAAGGAATGGAGAAGTCTTCTGTCACCTCGACAGCCTGGCCTTCACCAGCCAAACTCGACAGATCACCGTTCTCAACAGCTTTCTGTATACGCGTTTCTGCGATAAGGTCCCAGGCATCGGCCACGACTAGACTGCCTTATGAGAGGGGCTAAGTAAGCTAGCAATATGCACTGCTACGCTGCGGCCAAGTGCATCAAGGCAGTACCCCCCCTCGAGGCTGCTTACGATTCGATTGGGGCAGAAGGTATCGGCAAGCCCAACCAGCGCGTCGGTAATAAGGGCATAGTCGTCGTCGGTCCAGGCAAGGCCAGCCAAGGGGTCCTCGCGGTGAGCATCGAACCCCGCCGAAATAAGTAGGAGTTGAGGCTGAAACTCTTGCAGCGCGGGGAGCCAGTGGTTCTTTAGCATCAAGCGAATCGCCTGCGAACCGGCGCCCGCCTGCAGCGGGACATTCACCATATTCTGCCCTCTAGGCCTTGTACCTGAACCTGGGTAGATGCCTTGTTGAAACGAGGAGACCATCAAAACACCTTTTTCGTTCGCGAGAATATCTTCGGTGCCGTTACCGTGGTGCACATCGAAGTCGATGACGGCAACACGCTCAACTCCGTGCTTCTGTCGGGCATACAAGGCGCCGAGTGCAATGTGATTCACAAAACAAAAGCCCATGGCGGACTCTCGCTCGGCATGATGGCCAGGAGGACGAACGGCACAAAAGGCATGGCGTGATTCGCCGGCCATGACCGCATCAATGGCCTGCAGAACTGCTCCACTGGCTAAAAGAATAGCCTCGTAGGTCTGTGTATTCATGCAGGTATCGGGATCTATAAATGCGTAGGCCCCATCGGAGACGGGTGATTCGAGCCGATGTAGGAGATCCTCGGTGTGCGTCAGTCTAAGCAGGCTGAGGTCAACAGGCTTGGCTTGCTGATGGTTGAGCCGAGGCCAGAGTGCCTGCGTCTTAAGCGCTTGCTCAATGGCCACAAGCCGCTCAGGGCACTCGGGGTGGCCTGGGCCCATGCAGTGGTCTTGGAACCGGGGATGAGAGTAAAAATGCATGACTCGTGAAGGATACAATGAAGAGGTGAAAACATAGGAGACCTTGGTTGTGGATATGAAAGCAAACCCCTTAAGTCTATTAAAAGATCCAAGTCTGCTGAAGTCTCAAGCCTTCCTCAATGGCCAGTGGGCAGACGGCCATCAGCAGTTTAGTGTTAACGACCCTGCCACGGGTATGGAGCTTGGTAAGGTCGCTAATTGCACTGCGCAGCAGGCTGAGCAGGCTATTGAAACCGCAAATGCCGCCTGGCCCTCTTGGCGTGAAACCCAGGCGAAGGCTCGGGCTAATCTTCTGCGCCGTTGGTACGAGCTGCTTATGGCCAACATAGACGACCTGGCTCGTCTTATGACCGCCGAGAATGGCAAGCCGCTGGCAGAGTCGCGTGGCGAAGTTGCATACGGGGCAAGTTTTCTTGAGTGGTTTGCCGAGGAGGCAAAGCGCATTAATGGCGAGACCCTTCCCACCTTTGACAATAATCGCCGTCTACTTGTTCTGCGTCAGCCCATAGGTGTTTGTGCAGCCATTACCCCTTGGAACTTCCCCTTGGCCATGATTACCCGTAAGGTAGCTCCGGCCTTGGCAGCTGGCTGCCCCGTTGTCATTAAGCCAGCCGAACAAACACCCCTTAGCGCGCTGGCTGTTGCCGAACTAGCGCAACGAGCTGGCATTCCCGCAGGCGTGTTGCAGGTCATTACCGCTGACGCAGAGAACAGCATTGCCATAGGCAAGGTCTTCTGTGGCTCCGAAACGGTCCGCCACCTTAGCTTTACCGGCTCCACCGAGGTCGGCCGTATTCTTATGGCGCAGTCTGCGCCCAGCATAAAAAAGCTCTCTCTTGAGCTCGGGGGAAATGCGCCCTTTATTGTCTTTGACGATGCCGATCTTGATAGTGCGGTTGAAGGGGCCTGGGCAAGTAAGTACCGCAATGCAGGTCAGACCTGTGTCTGCGCCAACCGCTTCTACGTGCAGGAAGGCGTCTACGATGCCTTTGTTGAGAAGTTTGCAGCCAAGGTTGCAACCGCAAAAGTGGGCAATGGCTTTGAGGAGGGTGTTAACCAGGGCCCACTCATCGAAGATGCCGCCGTTGACAAGGTGATGCGTCACTTGGACGATGCCAAGCGAAAGGGGGGGCGGGTTGTAACAGGTGGTGCGCGAATTTCAGGACGTTTCTTTCAGCCAACGGTGCTTGCTAATGCAACTGCCAACATGGTTTGTGCGACCGAAGAAACCTTTGGCCCTT
>JAURFZ010000207.1:350-2354 GCA_030834045.1 Burkholderiales bacterium | reverse complement strand
GCGTTCATCGGGGGCAGGCTCTGGCGCCGATTGGATCTACACCTACGTGCGCGGCTATTACCTCGACCCAAGCCGACCCACAGGCTGGAATAACACGGTCTATCCGGCGGTTGGTATGCCCCACGTGCTATGGGACCTTCAGGGCGAGCGAACCACCGAGTTTAAAAAGGTGATTAGCAATGGCGAAGAAAAACTAGTATTTGACCGGTTTGTTCAGACTTCGCCCGGTAAAATGACGCCTTCGGAGTACGATAACGCAGTGGCTGATCTCACAGCCTTTTTGTCTTGGGCCGCAGAGCCCGCTGCTCAGACCCGCAAACAAATTGGCGTCTGGGTACTGCTCTTTTTGGGCATCTTTTTTGTCTTTGCCTGGCGTCTTAATGCAGCCTATTGGCGCGATGTACGTTAGTTCTTAAGTTCGCCGCCGTACTCTTTTAGGAATTAACCCATGATGGTCTTGTACTCGGGCACGACCTGCCCATTTAGTCAGCGTTGCCGCTTTGTATTGTTTGAAAAAGGAATGGACTTCGACATTCGTGATGTCGATTTATTTAATAAACCCGAAGATATCTCGGTGATGAATCCGTACGGACAGGTTCCTATTTTGGTGGAGCGCGACCTCATTCTCTACGAGTCCAACATCATTAACGAGTACATCGACGAGCGCTTTCCTCATCCTCAACTCATGCCCGCCGACCCTGTGCAACGTGCGCGTGCACGCCTGTTGCTGCTGAACTTTGAGCGCGAGCTTTTTGTGAATGTCGAGCCTCTTGAAAAGCAAGACGCCAAGCGCATGGATAAGGCCCGTGTGGTAATGCGCGATCGACTCTCTCAGCTTGCGCCCGTCGTGGCCAAGTCAAAATTTATGTTGGGTGAAGATTTCTCCATGATTGACGTGGCGCTTGCCCCCCTGCTTTGGAGGCTTGAGCTCTACGGTATTGAGCTTCCGAAAGCCGCGGCCCCCGTTCTAAAGTATGCCGAGCGTATTTTTTCAAGGCCTGCTTTCTTCGAGGCCTTGACCCCCTCTGAGAAGGTTATGCGTCGCTAGCGGCTGGCCCACCTACCAGCCTCGTGTCCTCTTTTTACGCCAGGTAAGACATGACCGCAAGCGCAGGCGATGTAGCCTCCACCAAGCCGTACCTGGTTCGGGCCATTTACGAATGGTGCTCCGACCAGGGCTTTACGCCCTACCTTGCGGTCTCTGTTAATGACGAAACACGCGTGCCCCCGGCTCATGTTCGCAATGGAGAGATTGTCTTGAACATCAGTCCCTTGGCCACGCACCAACTCGTTATTAGCAACGAAGACGTGCGATTCTCCGCACGGTTTTCGGGTGTTGTTGAGAACCTGAAGGTGCCCATTTGCCAAATTGTTGCCATTTATGCGAAGGAAACTGGGCATGGCATGGCCTTTGATGTTTCTAAGCCCCTGGGGCTAGTCACCGACCCTCAAGGGCAAGGCCCTGAGGACGAGGATCCCCCACCAACGGCACCATCGGGTCTTGTGGGCGTGGAATCTTCACCCGCTCAGAAACTTAAGGCAGTCCGGTCGGGCAAGGCCTCGGGCAAGCCAAGCCTGCGCCGGGTGAAATAAGGGCAATTACCCTTTAAAATTTGTATTGCGCCGCGTTAGCTCAGTTGGTAGAGCAACCGCCTTGTAAGCGGTAGGTCGTCAGTTCGAATCCGACACGCGGCACCAGTATTGAAAGGCCTCTCGATTTCGGGATCGTGTAGACTCATTATCGCTAAAGATGTAGGAACCTGACCGAACTCGTCTGGTCAGGCCCGCGTCTTGAGCCGTCAAAAACAAAGGAGAAATAGAAATGAATACTGTTAGGTCTGGACTCTTCGCCGCGTTTCTTTTAGCGGCCTCGGCTGGGGTGATGGCGGCCGACAAGGTTCTTGTGCACATTAACGAGGGAACGGACAAGGCACCCGTAGTGCTCAACAATGTGAAAAACTTACTCAACGCCATGCCCAAAGACACCAAGGTTGTGATCGTCGG
>JAURFZ010000207.1:0-340 GCA_030834045.1 Burkholderiales bacterium | reverse complement strand
GGATTGACTTTATGCTCGATGGTGCCAAAGATTCCAAAGGGAACCCATTTGAATCCACGATGCAGACCTTGAAAGATCGCGGGGTCGAATTTCGTGCTTGTGCCAACACGTTTAAGTCGCGCAATTTGGACACCAAGACACTTTCTCCGGAGGCCACCATCGTGCCATCGGGTGTGGCTGAGGTTGCTCGTCTGCAGTTAAAAGAGGGTTTCGCATACCTGAAGCCCTAGTCTGGTTTTCCGCCTTTTGCTGATCCAGGGATTCCCTGGATCAGCGTCCAGTGCTTATAACTACCGCTTAAAGCAAAAGCTCTAACCCAGCAGTGGAGCCGCCGAGTATT
>JAURFZ010000206.1 GCA_030834045.1 Burkholderiales bacterium | reverse complement strand
GACAAATTGGGCTGGTGGCCGGTGCTACCTATCCAGACGAAATTGCAAGTATCCGTAGGCTGGCACCCGGTCTACCCTTACTTATTCCCGGCATCGGCGCCCAGGGCGGCGACCTGTCTGCCACCGTCAAGGCTGCGCAGACAAATTTCCTTATTAACGCCTCACGCTCTATTCTTTATGCAAGCGCGAAGTCTGACTGGCAGCAGGCCGCCGCACACGAGGCACAGGCCCTGCAGGCGGCTATCGAAGAGGCACGGACCCAATGAGTTCAAGTGCAGACCTGCGCCCCTCCTTAGGTGAACCTGCCAGCCTTCCCGAAATTTCGGTCACGACCGGTCTGGGTGTCCTAGCGCTACTTAAAAAGGAGATTCGCCGATTCACCAAAGTCTTCATACAGACTGTGCTTGCCCCCATGGTCTCCTCCCTTTTATTCCTCGTTATTTTTGCCCTGTTACTTGAAGGCCGCCTCGAACCTCTTCCAGGCGTTAGCTACACAGCATTTTTGGTTCCCGGTCTTGTCATGATGACACTGCAACAGAACGCTTTTGCCAATACAAGTTCAAGTCTCACCCAGAGCAAAATTACTGGGACACTTATTTTCTTGTTGCTCTCGCCTATGCGCCCGTGGGAATGGCTTGCAGGCTACCTTGGCGGCGCGGTGGTGCGCGGGCTGTTATGTGGCCTAAGCGTCTGGCTTGCCAGCCTGCCCTTCATTCATGTGCCCATTGCCTATCCCTTCTGGCTGCTTGGCTTTGCGGTGGTAGCCTGCCTATTTATGGGAAGTCTTGGCATCATCGCGGCCCTTTATGCCGAGAAATGGGACCATGTGGCGGCCTTCCAGAATTTTCTAATTAATCCACTCACCTTTCTGGCCGGCGTTTTTTACTCCACACACCTGCTGCCGCCCGTCTGGCAGACCCTTACCCATCTCAATCCTTTTTTCTATTTGATCGATGGCTTTCGCTACGGCGCGTTTGGCGTCAGCGATGTTCCTCCACTTGTAAGCCTTCTTTTTAGCCTGGCTGCCACAGCCCTGGTTCTTCTTCTGACACACCGGCTTATTGCCATCGGCTGGCGTATTCGGCAGTAATAGTGGCTTGAACCAAGTCTAGGCGCCAATCGAACTAAGGCTTGTTAAGCTTTCAACCTACCGGTTCGAAATGAGTGTTTTACTTGGGAGGGAATTAGTTGTGATTACAAAACCTGCATTAACCATAGACGATGTCGATGCCATGGGGGCTAAAGCAACTGCAGAGGCGCTTGCAAATAACTGGAAGGTGACCATTGCCATCTGTGACGAGGGTGGTCACCTTATGTGGCTGCGCCGTCTCGATGGTGCGGCACCCGTATCCTCGTACATTGCCCCACAGAAGGCGCGAACGGCGGCCATGGGGAAGCGGGAAAGCAAGGTCTACGAGGATGTCATTAATGAAGGGCGAACCTCGTTCTTATCGGTCCCTGAGCTCAAGGGCATGCTTGAAGGAGGACTCCCCATTTTGGTTGACGGCTATTGCGTTGGTGCAATTGGTGTCTCGGGGGTGAAATCATTTGAAGATGCGCAGATTGGGCGTGCAGGTATCGCGGCACTTAAGGTCTAGCGTGAAAGGGGCAGGCCCGGCCCGATCATTACATAAACGTCTGCGGGCAGAGGTCGCCAGGCCAGGGCTCTTCATTTTTGTGAAAGCTTCGGCTTTGTTGTTCATTGCGCTTGGCTTACTCACCCCATTCCCCGCAGAGGCCTTCTGGTCGAACTACCGAGCATTTAAATGTGGTTCAAGTTACGAGGCCTATAAATGCCAAACTTGCCGACGGCTACCAGCCCTTAGGTTTGGGTTTGAGGTTGATATTAGTCGCCAAATGGTTGCCTTTACAGTTCTCGAAAATGCACAGCCTGGAGTCAGTCAGATTCTTTTAAATTGCTCTGTGAATTCAAAAGAGAGCTGGGCCTGCGGGCAGAAGTCGACCCGAAAGTCGGGCAAGCTTGTCGCCTCAACAAGTTACTCCATGACCAACGGGCTTTTCACGGCAGAAAACGCAAGTGTGACTGGCTCCTCTTCAGAGCCGGGGTTCTACTGCGGGAAGTTGTGAAAAAGGAGGTGGTGGCGAATCAGGGACTCGAACCCCGGACCTGCGGATTATGATTCCGTCGCTCTAACCAACTGAGCTAATTCGCCACTATTTACTAGTTTACATCACTCCAAAAGGGGCTACGCCAATAAGCAGGGCGTGACCCTGGAAGGCAAACCAGGCCCAGGCACCCATTCCAATAACAAGGGTTAAAAGGCTCGCCAGCATGGAGGGCGGGCGTGAGGCAATAAGAGCCGGCAGGTTGCTAAGACCTGGGTTGTCCACAG
>JAURFZ010000205.1 GCA_030834045.1 Burkholderiales bacterium | reverse complement strand
GCCGTTCAGGTTTCCACCAATTCTCTGGCCTCGCCCGGGGCGCACACCATTTCAATCACATCGTTGGCTCAGGCGCAGCGCAGCGTGGGCGATGGCTTTGACAATGTTACTGCCCAGGTAAATGGCGGCAATGCCTTCACTCTTAGTTTGACGGTGGCTGGCGAGGCAACCGACATAGAAATATCGGCAGCAGACACCAATGCCTCGGCGGTTGTGAATGCCATTAATCAGGCCGGGGCTGGCGTTTCTGCCCAGCTTCTTGATACCGGTGTTGAGGGTGCTGCCGACCGCTACAAAATTGTGCTCACGGGCCAGACCGGCGCAAGCAACGCCTTTTCGGTTAGCACCGATGCTGCTGACACGTCGGGACTTAATTTTACAACGCCTACCGGCCAAGACGCCGCCGATGCTGCAGTAACGGTCAATGGGGTTGCTATTAGCCGCTCCACCAACACCATTGACGACGTTATTCCGGGCATGACCTTCGACCTCTTAGGCCCAACCACCGGGGCAGTTGCAGTCCAGCTTAATCGCGACTCCTCTGGTGTAAAAGAGCGGGTTCAGTCTTTAGTCACTGCCTACAACAGTATGGTGTCCGATTTCGGAATTCTTACGGGCCCTGCCTCGGAGGATGAAGAGGATATTTACAGTGGATCGCTGCGGGGGGACTCCACTGTGCGGTCCGTCTTGTCACAAATGCGCCAGGTGTTTTTTGGTGAGTCCGAGACGGCAGGCGAGTCAATTACCAGCCTTCGTGACATGGGTGTCTCGGTTGATAAAGACGGTGTAGTTACTCTTGATGAAGCCGCACTTGACGAGGCTTTGACCACCCATTTTGAAGAAGTCGTGTCAGCCTTGGCCGGACGAACCACCGCCGAGGTGGATGGTGAAACCGTGGTTCAACAAGGGCTTGGGGCTGAAATGGCTGCGCGTCTGCGGGCCTTGATGGGCCCAACTGGCATTATCCTAAGCCAGAGTACGAGCGCTGAGAGTCAGGTGGGTCGCTACGAAGAGCAACTGGAAAAGCTTGAGACGCGTATGGAAGGCATCTTGGAGCGCTACACCAAGCAGTTTGCCGCCATGGAAAGCATTGTGGGCCAGCTGACTTCGATGCGAGAGAACCTTAAGAGCCAGTTTGAGGCCATGCTGAACACAGGCAAAAATTAAAAAACAAATAAAAACAGCAACTTAAGAATTCTTTAGTTTTTTTAAGGTTTCCTTCTAAAGATCCTGGCCGGGCAACCGATCTCTAATTCGAACCCGGAAAAAGGTTTCGCTACAATTATTCCGGGTGTTGTTTATAAGGAACGTTTCTATGTCGCCCGTGTCAACACAGCTTTCGACCACGTCGGCCCCCTCGTCTGGGGCTAAGGCTGTTATACCTGTGGCCAGCGGGCCCAGTTCTGCTGTAACAACACCCCAAGAAGTCCAAGCCCCGCCCCCGGTGGCTAGAATCGATCCAGCCGAGATGGATAAAAAGCTTGAAGAGGCCGTAGCCCGCCTTAACGAGCAGATGGAGGCCAACGGCCGCAAACTCGGCTTCTCCGTGGACGATCGTTTAAACAAGCAAATTGTTCGAGTTGTGAATAAAGAAACCGGAGAGGTCGTGCGTCAGATTCCCAATGAGGTGGTTATTCGTGTTGCGAATTCCATTGAAGACCTCAAAGGTGTTCTTTTCGACGCCGAGTTTTAAGAATTTCTCAAGTTTCTTATTCGACAACCGATTCAAAAGCTATCAGAACTGACATGAGTCGTTCTGAACTTTTAATGACTTCTTCCTAAGGAGAATTACATGTCAGTTATTAATACCAACGTGAAGGCAATGATGGCTCAAGAGTCCATGCGGACGAGCAATCTGAAGCTCTCGACCACCATGGAACGATTGGCAACCGGCCTTCGCATTAACTCCGCGAAAGACGATGCGGCTGGTCTTGCCATTACCAACCGAATGACAGCCCAGTCGCGTGGTTTTTCTATGGCGATTCGCAATGCTAACGATGGCGTATCGATGGCTCAAACAGCCGACGGTGCTTACGGTCAGGTAACGAGCATGCTTCAGCGTATGCGCGAGCTTGCCGTTCAGGGTTCGAACGGCTCTTTGTCTGGTGATGACCGCGCCTCTATTCAGCTGGAAATAGAAGAGCTTCAGAAAGAAATTGATAACGTTGCTGAGACGACTAATTTCAATAACATCAAGCTCCTTGATGGCACGGCGCAGAACATTATTCTACAGACCGGTGCTAACGAAGGCGATGTCATTAACGTGGGCTTTGATTCCGTTAAGACCAAGGACATTGGTTCAGGGGCACGACCTGCCGTAACTTCATTTGGCGGTACTACGGCAAATGGACGAAATCTTGCCATGGTTTCAGGTGACCTTACCCTAAATGGTGTATTGGT
>JAURFZ010000204.1 GCA_030834045.1 Burkholderiales bacterium | reverse complement strand
TGCACGCTCAACCTCTCGCTGGGCAAGCAGTTCAATTAGCCGCTCGCTTTTATCAGCCTGGTTAATAAGAATGACTTCTTGACGAATATTGTCGGCGGGCTTGGCAACCGATGAGACCGAAATCTGCTCGGGGTTCACCATAAAGGCCTGGGCCAGGGTTCGAATGGGTTTGGGCATGGTGGCGGAAAGCAAGAGGGTCTGCCTTTTTGCAGACGTCTTTCGCATAATTTCTTCAATGGCAGGAATAAAGCCCATGTCGAGCATCTGATCGGCCTCGTCAAGAACGATCTGGCTGGTCTGGTCAAGCCGTGCCCGGCCTGAGCGCATGTGGTCAAGCAGTCGGCCGGGCGTGGCCACAACAATATCAACACCCGTAGCAAGGGCGCGAATCTGAGGCGTGGGGTTGGCTCCGCCAACCACAAGACCGACACGGGGCTTCATGAACTTTCCATACTCACGAATGCTGTCGGCGATTTGTTGAGCCAGCTCGCGTGTTGGCGCAAGGATGAGCGTTGTGAAGGCACGGCTGCCCGGTTTGGGCCCCTCGACCTGACCAAGCTTTTGGTTGGCAAGCCTGTTGAGAATGGGAAGCACAAATGCTGCGGTCTTTCCCGTTCCTGTTTGGGCGATGCCAATAATGTCAAGACCGGAAATCATTTTAGGAATGACTTGGGCCTGAATGGGAGTAGGCTTTTCATAGCCTAGGCTGGAAACAGCACGCAACAAGGGTTCGGCAAGGCCGAGTTCGGTAAACGAAGACATAAGATCTTTCATTAATGTAACTAAACGCGCGCACAGAAAACGAGCGCACATAGAAAAGCTACGGGTTGTAGAGGCGCAGAAAAAAACCGCGACGATTGCGGTCGGCCAGGCAACAATGAAAGACTATGGGATCTCTGTCAGAGAAGGGTATGGCTAAACGCAACTTGAACTATACGGGAATTTACTTAGTTACGCCAGGCTCCTCTTCCGGGCGATCGTGTTCAATGATCGCAACCGGGCTGACCTGCATGGAGTCTTCCTGCGGTAGTTGAGACCTAATTCTCGCTTCTTTCGCCTGCCTACGGCGCTCTTTCTTGTCCTCCTCAAAAGCCTTGCGCTTGGCACTTAGCTCGAAGTCTCGTCTAAGCTTAGAGAGGAATAAGCTTAGGAGCGCCAGGTTGGCAAGCCAGAAAAAAGGAATAAGCCAGTTCATGGTGTGGCGAGAAACAATTAAGAAATGAGATGGTGAAATTATGCCCTGCGAATTTGATGCCTTTGTTTTCGATGCCTATGGCACGTTGTTTGACGTTTACTCGGTTAAGGCAAGCGCCGAGCGGCTCTACCCTGGCCAAGGTGAGGCCCTTGCCAAGCTGTGGCGCGATAAACAGGTGGAGTACACCCGGCTCATATCGTTGGCCGACCCATCAGCGCCTAATGGCAGTCGTCACTACATGCCGTTTTGGGACGTGACCCGGCGGGCTTTGCATTTCAGCCTAAGTGCGCTTGGCCTTGATGCATCCGAGGCGAACCAGAATCAGCTGATGGCCGAGTACGAAAGGCTTTCTGCCTTTCCTGAAGTCCTTCCTGTCTTGACACAGCTAAAAAAAGAAGGCCACCAGATTGTCATTCTTTCAAACGGCAACCAGAGCATGCTGGGTAAGGCGGTTGAGTCGGCTGGGCTTACTGCCCTCATTCATCGTGTGCTTGGGGTCGATACCTTGCGACAATTCAAAATTATGCCCGGGGTTTATGACCTCATTTTTCAAGACACTGACGTTCCTAAAGAGAAGGTTCTATTCGTCTCAAGCAACGGTTGGGATGTTCTTGGTGCCAACTGGTATGGCCTAAACACCTTTTGGGTGAATCGTCAGGGCCTGCCTTTTGAGTCCTTGGGCCCGCCTCCACGCTTTCAGGGAAACGATTTAAACGGTCTGTTGGCCTTAGGCTAACCCTCTTAGCCCGCAGTCTCGAGGAACTGATGCGCCGATAGCTCTTGGTAGAGCGAACTTGTCTGTAAAAGACGTTCATGGCTGTCAATGGCAAGGCACTCCCCCTTATCAAGCACTGCAATTTGTGTGGCACGGCGAACGGTTGCCAGCCGGTGTGCAACAACCAGGCCTGCACGTGAGGGTAGCCATTGGGCGAGCGCCGCCTGAACGGCTCGCTCTGAAAGGCTATCGAGCGCAGAGGTGGCCTCATCGAGAAGAAGAATGGGGGGGTTGCGCAAAATGGCACGAGCAATCGCAATGCGCTGACGCTGCCCTCCCGAAAGCCGAACCCCTCGCTCACCAAGAAAGCTCTCATAGCCCTGTGGAAGTGCCAAGATAAAGTCGTGGGCGTGGGCGGCCTGCGCGGCTTCTTCAACCTGCGTATCGCTAGCCTCAAGTAACCCATAACGAATATTTTCTCGGGCATTGGCTGAAAAGACCACGGGATCTTGC
>JAURFZ010000203.1 GCA_030834045.1 Burkholderiales bacterium | reverse complement strand
TACCAACTTATGAAACTGTTCACCCCAACATGCAAAGGTGTGTACGGTGCAAAGCCCGTAAGTTCTCGTAGGGCTTGGGTATCTGCATAGGTAGCAGGAACGTCACCTGGCTGCATCGGTAGAAAATTCTTGCGTGCCTTCATTCCAAGCGCATCCTCAATAGCTTCAATAAATGCTGTAAGCGGCTCGGGGTGGTGATTGCCGATGTTCAAAACTCGATGCGCCGGAAAGGTTTCGAAAGCGAATTCTTCCCCAGACGGCTCGCGCACTGGCGGGTGGAGAAAGGCCCGAAGGACACCCTCAATAATGTCGTCAATATACGTGAAGTCTCGTTGCATCTGGCCGTGGTTGTACACATCGATGGGCTGATTGGCCAATATGGCCCTTACAAACTTAAAGGCTGCCATATCAGGACGACCCCAAGGGCCATAGACAGTGAAAAAACGCAGACCCGTTGCAGGAATTTCAAACAAGTGACTGTAGGTGTGAGCCATAAGCTCGTTTGCTTTTTTTGTGGCTGCATAAAGGCTTACGGGACGGTCGACACTTTGGCTTTCAGAGAAAGGAAGCTGCCTGTTACCCCCATAAACACTGGAGGAGCTGGCATAGACAAGGTGAACCGGTTGCCTTCGAAGGCACTCTAGAACATTAAGAAATCCGGTAATGTTGCTATCAATATAGGCCTGAGGATTCGTAAGCGAGTAACGGACCCCAGCCTGGGCAGCCAGGTGAATCACCCCATGCAAGGTGTGCGTGCTGAAGACCGATTCTATTGCGTTGCGGTCTTGAAGGTCTGCCTTAATCAACTCGAACTGATGGCCCTGGTCGAGACGAGTGAGGCGGTGGACCCTCGCTTCCTTTAGAAGGGGGTCATAGTAGTCATTTAGATTATCGATGCCAACAACGCGATAGCCCAAATTCAACAGTCGTTCCGAGACAAAGTGTCCAATGAAGCCAGCGGCCCCAGTGACTAGGATTGTTTTCACTTGTGCACCATTAGCCAGTCACGGGGCTTAATCAGTTCGTAAAGCTGGGCTTCAGGCGAGCCGGGATCTGGCTGCCAGTTGTAACGCCAGGTCACCTTGGGCGGCATGCTCATTAAAATGCTTTCGGCACGCCCCCCACTCTGCAGTCCAAAGTGGGTGCCTCGGTCGTAGACTAAATTGAACTCCACATAGCGGCCCCGACGGTAGGCCTGAAAATCGCGCTCGCGATTCGTAAAGGCCATTCCCCTGCGGCGCTCAACAATAGGTATATAAGCCCTTACAAAGGCATCGCCTACGGCTTGGGTCATGGCAAAGCTTTTGTCAAAGCCCAGTTCGCTGAAGTCATCAAAAAACACGCCGCCAATACCGCGGGCCTCTTGTCTGTGTTTGAGGAAGAAGTACTCGTCACACCAGGTTTTAAATTTAGGGTAGTAATGATCGCCAAAGGGATGAAGCGCCTGCCGGCAGGTCTCATGGAAATGAACGGCATCCTCCTCAAACCCATAGTAGGGGGTGAGGTCCATGCCGCCACCAAACCACCAGATGTCCTCATCGCCAGGCTTGACAGCCTGGGCAACAAACGAACGCACGTTCATGTGCACCGTAGGAATATAGGGGTTAACGGGGTGCAGCACCAAGGACACGCCGATAGCCTCAAAGCCCCGCCCGGCAAGCTGAGGCCGAGCGGCAGTGGCAGATGTCGGAAGGTGGTCACCGAGAACATGCGAGAAGCCCACGCCACCTCGTTCAAGCAGGCCTCCGCCCTCAATCAACCGGGAGCGCCCATCGCCACGCAGGGGCGAGTCATTGGGCTTGACCCAGGCGTCTTCAGAAAAGTTCTGGCCATCGGCCTGGGCAACCGCCTGACAGATGCGATCTTGAAGGCCTAAGAAGTAGCTGCGGAGGGGCTCAATTGCAACGGCTGTCATACGCGGAGAAGTCCTATCGGGTCAAGTCCATGAGGCATGCGGGGTTCAGGTGGCACTTCGGCCAATGGCCTCGTAAATAAGACCTGCCGCAGCCGGCATCTCAGGTGGGTAGAGGTTGCGGCCATCAAAGACTCGCTTGGTTTTTAACAGGCCTGCCATGGCCTCAAAGTCGGGGCTTCGGAACTCCTTCCACTCCGTCACAATGACAAGCGCATCCGCACCTTCGAGGGCCTGCATGGGACCGGTCGCATAGGTGACAGTGTCACCCAAGAGTCGCTGTGCTTCCTGCATGGCCACCGGGTCGTAAGCAGACACCGAGGCACCCATTTTAAGCAGCGCCTCAATAAGTACAAGGCTAGGGGCCTCGCGCATGTCGTCTGTATTGGGCTTAAAGGCAAGCCCCCAGAGCGCAAATTTCCTGCCCTTTAGGTCATGACCAAGCGCACGGGTAACCTTCGATACAAGAACGGTCTTCTGTTGCTCATTGGCATCTTCAACGGCGGTGAGTACCTTCAACGA
>JAURFZ010000202.1 GCA_030834045.1 Burkholderiales bacterium | reverse complement strand
TGCAACTTCCCGGGTCTCAACACCAAAGACCCAGGGCAGACAAATGAGGGCGGCGGCCAGGTATTGAATGGCCGTACCTGTGCGCAGGTCGAACTGCGGGCAGAATTTTTTTTGATAAAGCGTTCCTGCGGTAATGCTTGCGAGGGCAAACGCAGACAGGCCAAGACTAAGGGCGGTGAGCCCGGTTAGGCTAAGTTTGGCCCAGACCACAAGCCCAACGCCAAGAAGCCCTAGGGCAAGTCCTAGCCACTGGTAGAGGCGTAATCGTTCATTTATGAGGCTTGCCAGGCAGGCTGTGAGAATTGGCTGAAGGCCGACGATGAGTGCGGCGAGCCCGGCGGTCATGCCTTCGCGCACGGCAGCCCAGACCCCGCCCAGGTAACCCGCCTGCAACAATGCGCCGGCCAGGGCAATGCGCAAAGCCAGGTGCGGCTCTGGCCAGGGGGCCTGCATGATAAGAATTAAGGGCAGCAAAATGGCCAGCGCCAGAAGAAACCGAAGCAACAAAAAGGTCAAGGGTTCGGCATAGGGCATGCCGTAGCGCGCCACGATAAAACCTGTGCTCCAGAGCAGAACAAAAAAAACCGGAAAGCCGGCTCGAAGCCTTGGCGACATAATGATGGATAATGCCTGAATGCATTTTTCCGAGCTTGGCCTCGATCCAGCCATTGTGAAGGCCGTTACCGAAGCGGGCTACGAGTCCCCCACCCCCATTCAGGCGCAGGCCCTCCCTCACATCATGGCAGGGCTTGATGTTATGGGTGCTGCCCAGACGGGTACGGGTAAGACTGCCGCCTTCACGCTGCCTATTCTTCACAGGCTCATGGCCCATGCCAACACCAGTGCCTCGCCTGCTCGCCATCCGGTGCGAGGCCTGGTGCTTGCGCCAACCCGCGAGCTTGCCGACCAGATCTACCAAAACCTGCAGCAGTACGCCACCTACACCGCGCTGCGCTCAGCCGTGGTCTTTGGTGGTATGGATATGAATCCGCAGACCCAGGCCCTTCGGGCGGGTGTGGAGCTCTTGGTGGCTACGCCAGGCCGACTGCTTGACCATGTCCAACAAAAAACCTTAAACCTCTCTCAGGTCAGTATTCTGGTTCTCGATGAGGCCGACCGTATGCTTGACATGGGGTTTCTGCCCGACCTTCAACGCATCGTGAACTTACTGCCTGCAAGCCGGCAGAGCCTTTTGTTCTCGGCCACCTTCTCACCTGAAATTCGTAAGCTGGCTAAAACCTTTTTAGACGAGAAGCCGGTTACGGTTGAAGTGGCACGGCGCAATGCAACGGCCGAAAACCTTACCCAGAGGCTCTACCGCGTCGATAGCCCCGAGCTGAAGCGTCAGGCGGTTATTCACCTGGTGCGTGAAGAAAAACTCGCGCAGGTTATCGTCTTTACCAATACCAAAATTGGCGCAAGCCGACTTGCCCGCGAGCTGATTCGCGAAGGCATCGCAGCCGATGCCATTCACGGGGATAAGTCGCAAGGCGAGCGGCTTGCAACCCTGGAACGATTCAAAAACAACGAGGTTGTTGTCCTGGTTGCCACCGACGTAGCTGCCCGCGGCCTTGACATTGCCGAGCTTCCCGCGGTTATCAACTTTGATGTACCGCAATCGCCCGAAGACTATGTTCACCGCATTGGCCGCACGGGCCGAGCGGGCGCCTCGGGGCTAGCCTTGTCGCTTATGGTTGCAAGTGAAGAGCGGCGGGTGGCTGACGTGGAGGCGCTTCTTGGCATAAGCCTGGGCCGCGAGCGGTTGGAGCTTATAGCACCGGTGCATGCGTCGTCATCGCGTTCAACAAGCGATCGCGCGACACGGGCGGCCCTACCGCGTTCGGCCTCGCAGTCTTCGCGCCCGCCCGCCCCAGTTAGAAGGCCTGCCCTGCCTGCCGATCCCATTTTTTACGCGCCTTACGATGACTCACACGCTCAAAAAGTATCGGCTGTAAGCGGCGCCCCGGTCTCAGCCGATGCCTTGCAGTCCGATGCCTCGACTACGGCCAGTGGTGGAGGGCAGGCTGCGGCACCATCCTCGGTGGCTGCGGCAAGGCCTTCTTTGGGGCTCTTTGGCATTCGTCGCGCGGCCAACCCGAAGTCAGTGCTGCTCGGTGCCAAGCCAAGCAGCAAGCCTGCCGACTCCTAATTCCCTTGCCCCACAGCCTAGCCCCAGTTCAGCCCCAGCTTAGTCCCATAGCCTTCGCAGCAGGGCTTACCGCGTCAAGCCAGACAGAGGGCATGGTTTTTTCCAGATGCTCGGTGGCTTGCTTAAGCTGAAGCCTTACACTTTTTTCATCGGTTAGCAGGGCCTTGGCCTTGGTCTGCTTTGAGAGCTTTTGGCCTTGGCCATTTACGACCAAAGGCACATGCTGGTAGCTTGGCCGGGGTAGTTCAAGGGCATCCTGCAGCCAGCCATGCTTAGTCTGCATCGGCAAAA
>JAURFZ010000201.1 GCA_030834045.1 Burkholderiales bacterium | reverse complement strand
TTTTTGATCAATGCTGTCAAGAGTATTTTGATCTTGACCTTTTTTTAAATAATGAGTGGCCATTAATGTTTCCTTATGCTTAATGTGATGTCTATAGCGTTTTAGAATCCAAACCTGCACCTCAGACAGTAGCTAAGGCTGAACAGTGTTTAAAGACCCTATTAGAGTAAACCAAAAAGTAGCGTCTTAAGTCCACCAACGAGTGAGGGGAAAGACAATCGTGAAGACCGTTAATTCGATCACACTAGACATGGTCAATGACTAAAGTACAGATTTATTCTCAGAAACGACGGCTGGTGCAGTTGACATCACGTGCTAGCAACAACCCCTCCCCCCGTACCTAATTACTCCAGATAAGGATAGCGAGCGAAATTTAGGTACATTTTAGGTACGTTGAGCCCGTTTCCACTTTTGTGTGGATCTGATAATCTCGCAGACTGTTAGTGGGACTGGTTTCTGGGCATTGGAGTTGAAATAAAAGGTCGTGCGGTACCTCTTCTGGGCACCATGGCACAGCACTGCAACAACGCGCTGGTTAGCCTAACCCGCAAAAGGGTGGTCGAGCAGTATGGTTTCGTCGCGCTCTGGGCCGGTTGAAATCATGGAAATGCCCGCGCCTGTTACCTCGCTTAGCCTCGTTAAATAACGCTGCGCTTCAACGGGCAGTTCGTCCCACGACTTCATGCCGGCTGTTGAACCCTGCCAGCCAGGCCAAGACTCGTAAATGGGCTTGCACTGCGCCACCGAATCTGCGCCCGCAGGAAGGACATCGAGCCTACCATCGGGCGAGTCGTAGCCCACGCAAAGCTTTATTTCTTTAAGCCCGTCAAGGACATCGAGCTTGGTGATGCAAAGGCCGGTCACCCCGTTAATTTGAATGGAGCGACGCAGCGCTGCTGCATCGAACCAGCCGCATCGACGCGGCCGGCCCGTGACCGAACCAAACTCATTGCCCTTCTCCGCAAGATGCCTGCCGGTCTCATCAAAGAGCTCGGTTGGAAAAGGCCCCGAGCCAACCCGAGTGGCATAGGCCTTGGTAAGCCCAAGCACATAATCGATTTCCCCAGGCCCAACCCCCGCACCTGGGCCAACAGCACCCGCAATGCAATTGCTGCTGGTGACAAACGGGTAGGTGCCATGGTCGATGTCAAGCAAGGAGCCTTGTGCGCCTTCAAACAAAAGACGATGCCCCGCTGCCATCTCACGTGCAAGAAGGTCAGGCACATCGGCGGCCATTTTCAATAGCCGTGGGGCCACTGCCATTAGGCCCTCGTAGCATTCCTCGGCCGAGACCGAGGGCGCACCAAGAAAGCCGGTAAGCACGTGGTTATGAAGGTCGTGCAGGGGCTTGAGCTTTGCCATAAGGGTCTGAGGAGACCGCAGGTCAGTAAGCCGAATGGCACGGCGAGCGACCTTGTCTTCATAGGCTGGGCCAATACCGCGGCCCGTGGTGCCAATTTTTTCATCCCCGCGGGCCGACTCACGGGCCTGATCAAGGGCGACATGCACAGGAAGAATGAGCGGGCAGGAGAGGCTAACTTTAAGACGCGACTCAACCTGCAGGCCACTGGCCTGCAGTTCGTCGATTTCAGACGTTAAGGCCTGCGGCGAGAGCACCACGCCGTTGCCGATGTAACAAATAACATGAGGGTGAAGGATGCCCGAGGGAATGAGCCGAAGAATGGTCTTGCGACCATTGACCACCAGGGTATGGCCGGCGTTGTGCCCACCCTGAAAACGAACAACACCCTTCACCTCTTCGGTAAGCCAATCGACGATCTTTCCCTTACCCTCATCTCCCCACTGGGTTCCAACAACCACAAGGTTGCGACGCGAACGACTTGGCGCTGCGATTGGCTTCATCATGAAACTAGTTCTCCTGAATGGCCCATCCAGTTGCCTCGTGCTTGGCATGCACAAGACGCGGGCCTTTGTATGTTTCCCACTGGCTTAAGGGTAGAAAGACAACGGAGCGACCCTGCGCACGTGCCTGCGAGACCCGTTGCTGCAGACCTTCGTGTTCCTGACTTTCGGAGGGCTCACTGGAAAGCCAGGGTGCAGCAACAGCCAACAAGGGATGACCTTGGTCGGAGGCACTGGCATTGCTGCCAGCAACAAGCCCTAAGGACCGCAGCTCAAGGCTAAAGCCGGTGGCAGCGCGTGACCGCCCAAAGTCTTCGCCCAGTCCATCGTAGCGTCCGCCACGAACGACGGCGTCTGCAAAACCTTCGCAATAAATAGAAAACATAATGCCGTTGTGGTACTGCCAGCCTTTGAGGTCGGCGAGGTCAACAGTAAGCGCGCATTGCGGATGCTTGACAAAAAGCGCGGAGTCGGCCACGGCCTGAAGCCGGTCGAGCGCCTGTTCAATGGGCTTAAGCCTTGGAAGCTCTCGTCGAGCCCTTTCAATGACGTTACTTGCTCCGCGGGCCGGACCATAGAGCGCAGTTAAGGCAGCAAGCG
>JAURFZ010000200.1 GCA_030834045.1 Burkholderiales bacterium | reverse complement strand
AATAATGTTTCCTGGAATGTAGGCGGCAGCAAGCAAAATGAAAGCAATGAGCGTAAGCAAGGACGATGCATGAGCCAAGCCCATGGGTGGGGTGTACAAAACCACAGGCTCAATGCGCGCGGCGGCATAGCCTGAGACAATCAGGAAAAGCCCAATAATCGAGACGATGCCGTAGAAAGCCTTGAACACGAATGGGCCCATAGCGCCAATAAGCCTTTCTCGAGTGCCCCCTGCAAAAACGCGCAGGGCATGCACCCCTAAAAACAAAACAAGACCCAGAATTAGCTCAGCCACACGCCACTCCTTTTTTATTAAGACCAATTCATTATGCCCTCCCAGACACCGGTTTCCCCTCCAAGACGCAATGCCTCTGCATTTAAGCAGCTTAGGCCTATTCTTCGAATGGCTGCGAACTACAAGGGCCGCTGGATTGCCGCTTTTACCTTCCTCGTTCTCTCGGCTGCCGCAACACTCTCAGTCCCTTTAGTCTTTCGCCAGCTTATTGACCAAGCCCTGCTGTCTGGAGACAACCTCGCCCAGATCTTTGGACTTTTGTTGGGGGTCTCCGTTGTTCTGGCCACCGCCACAGCACTAAGGTTCTACTTCATGTCCTGGTTGGGCGAGCGGGTGGTGGCCGATCTGCGTTCCGAGGTTTACCAGCACGTATTGCGACGCCCTCCGCAGTACTTCGAAACGCTCCAAACCGGCGAGGTACTTTCGCGGCTCACTGCTGACACCACCTTGGTTCAGACCCTTGTAGGCACAAGCATTTCGCTTTCCTTACGAAGCCTGGTGCTTTTCGTGGGGGGCATGATCATGATGCTCTTAACAAGTGCCTGGCTCGCCGGGCTTATGTTAGGTCTACTGATTATGGTGATCTTTCCCATTCTTGCCCTGGGCCGCACCGTGCGTAAGGCCTCAAAGGACAGCCAAGACAAGGTTGCAGACACCAGTGCACTTGCTGGTGAGGTGCTTAACGCCATGACCACCGTGCAGGCGCTTGGCCGCGAAGACTATGAATCGGGGCGCTACACCAACACCGTGGAGCAAGCCTTTACGGTCGCAACCCGCCGCAATCAAATGCGGTCATGGCTTACGGCGGTTGCCATTGTTCTTGCCTTTGCAGTTATTGTTTTTGTGCTTTGGCTTGGGGCCGGTCAGGTGGTGGCAGGTAGCATGTCGGCCGGTCAGCTCGCCCAGTTTGTTCTATATGCCGTCCTTACCGCAGGGTCGATTGCAGCACTTGCTGAAGTCTTTGGTGACCTGCAACGTGCTGCGGGCGCTACGGAGCGCCTTCTTGACCTTATGCAAGACAAAGAGGTTCCCGGTGCGCCAGACCCATCGCCCACAGAGGTGAATACAACGGCGGCAACAGCAGCAACGGCGAGCATTGAGGCCCCAGTCACGATCGAGTTCGATGATGTCTGGTTCGCCTACCCTTCGCGACCGGACCACTGGGCTGTGAAAGGTGTGTCTTTTCAGCTACGCTCAGGCCAGACAATCGCACTAGTAGGCCCCTCCGGCGCAGGCAAGTCCACCCTCCTTGCGCTGATGCTTGGGTTTTACAGCCCACAGCGCGGAACCATCCGTATCAACGGTAGGCCGCTTTCGTACTGGGGCCTGCCCGCAGTGCGCGCCTCGATGGGTCTGGTGGCGCAAGATCCCGTGGTCTTTTCAGCCAATGCCCGAGAAAATATTCGTTATGGGTTACTCGAGGCAAGCGATACGCAGGTTGAAGAGGCGGCGCAGGCGGCCCACGCCCACGACTTCATCCTTGCGCTTCCACAGGGCTATGAGAGCTTTCTTGGTGAACGGGGGGTTCGACTTTCGGGAGGGCAGCGTCAGCGTGTTGCGATTGCTCGCGCCATCTTGCGTAACCCCCCCATTCTTCTTCTCGACGAGGCCACTTCTGCCCTGGATAGCCTTTCAGAACGAGCCGTTCAGGCAGCGCTCGCCCAGTGGCTACCCTCTCGTGCGGGCCTGGTTGTTGCGCACCGGCTTGCGACCGTTCGCCGTGCTACACAAATTGCAGTGCTTGATAAGGGGGAGTGTCTTGCCATTGACAGCCATGAGCGTCTTTTACAGACAAGTGCGCTCTATCAAGAGCTATCGGCGCATCAGTTCCTCGAGACTTCGGGCTAAGGGGGTTAGCCCAAGGCCAACAGACCGTTTAAATCATTTCCCTGAAAGCGTGGAGGCGGACCCAGGGACTCAAAAGGCAGGCCCTGACGATTCACCCAAAAGGTGTTTAAGCCATACCAATTAGCACCAAGTACATCCCAGCCGTTGCTTGAGACAAAGAGAACCTTCTCTTTTGCAACGTCTGCGTTTTGAAAAATGAGGTCATAAACCCCGGGCATAATTTTGAATTGTCGCAAGGCATCGACCCCAAGCACACGATGAATAAGGGCAGTAAGCCCAGCCGACTCAACCGCCTTCCCCAGCATGCTCTGGTTGCCGTTTGAAAGAATGGC
>JAURFZ010000001.1 GCA_030834045.1 Burkholderiales bacterium | reverse complement strand
TCGGCACACTGGAGGAGTTATTTGAAGTCTGGACGGGGCTTCAAACCCATGCGCACGAAAAGCCTGTGGTGCTTGCCAACCTAAAGGGCTACTACGACCCCTTGCTGAACTTCGTTAACAAAGCTACCCATGAGGGCTTCTTAACCCCTTCTCAGAAAAATCGCCTGCTTGTCACACCGTCTATTCATGAGGCTCTTCAAGGGCTCGAGGCATTCGCCTTTGGTAATACCGGAGCGGCCGAGCGCTGAACCAGAAGGCTTGATAAGACAACCAGGCCCAGCCCGGCAAGAACCGTCAGGGTAATGACTTCATCGAGAAAGATGGCTCCCCAGATGAGTCCAAAGCCGGGAATAAGAAAGGTGACACTGCTGGCCCGTACAGCACCAAGCTCACGCAAAAGCCAGAAATACAAAAGGTAGGCAAGTCCCGAGCCCAACATACCGAGCATAAAAATAGAGAACCAGCCCGCCGCAGAGGGTGTCGCCACTGCAATATCAGGAATCGAAAACGGCAGCAGGGCAAGCGTGGCGTAGCCAAGTGTGGATCGCGCGACACGCAAGGGCGAGACCTCGGCAAACCACCGACGAGTGCATTGTGCGGCCAGGGCGTAGCAGAAGGTTGCACCAGCGCAGGCCAACCCCCCAAGTACCGTCTGCATATTGGCCTCGACGGGGCCTAGGTTGACCAGCATGGTGATGCCTGTGGCTGCAATGAGAACAGCCATCACCAACGACCAACGAAAGGGCTGCCCAAGCCAGACGCTTGCAATGAGACCCCCCCAGAGGGGAACCAGGGCATTCAGAATAGCGAGGTAGCCCGCAGACAAATAAAACGAGGCGGCCCCGTAAAGGGCGAAAGGAATTGCACTGTTAATGAGGCCAAGCACCAAAAGGCGTGGCTCAAATCGTGGGCGTTGAAAACACTGGCTGGGGCCAAGCGTAAAAATGGAGACAATCCAGAGGCAGGCCCATGCGATGGCCACCCGAAGCTCCGCAGAGAGAATGGCACCGAACTCGGGTGCTGCGATACGGATGAATAAAAACGAGGAGCCCCAGATCGCCGCCAACGCAACAAAGGCAAGGCCGGTGATCAAGGGTTGTTAACCAGCCCTCTTAGCATCGAGCGCGAGTAGCGCGCATGATTCTTCTCGTCGTCGTTTCGGCGCAAGGTAACGGGCTTGTTGTTAACCGTCACCATTAGCTGATCGGGGAAGGGAACAACGATAAAGATAGGTAGGTCGTTGAAACGAACAGTTTGTCCAGACTGAACAACAAATTCTTTAACCGTTTCATCAAAATCACGCACCCAAATCCAGCCCTTCACATTGAATCGAATGGCCAGGGCAGAGGCATTGGTGAAGCTGGTAGGGGCATCGGGTGCGCTTATAAGGATGGACTCCGAGATGCGTTGTTCCTTTGGCGGTTCTGTGGGTAGCGCTGCGACGGGCTCTTGCTGCGCTTCAGGGGCTGCGGGTGACGAGACAGCGCTCATTGCACCGGATGAACCCGCTGAGCTCGCTGGTCCCACTGACGCGGGGGGTGGCTCTGGCGGCGCGGTTGGCTTTGACTTGTCCTGTGGCTTGGCCAGTTCTCTCGATGTTCCAGCCGTCGGAGGCGTAGCCGACCCGGGACCGGACTCAAGAGTGAGAATAACAACCGCCAGCACCAGACCAATGGCAATCGCCCCCCAGAACCAGAGCGAGCCCAAGGACTGCGAGGTGTCTGGAGAGCGGGCCGGCAGTGGCTTAGGGTCTGAGGTGGGCTCCGGTCGATCGAGCTCGGGCGTCGATACCGTCATCGAGCCATCGGCAGACGAGGAAAGCTCGGGCGCGGGCTCTTGGCCCGACTGCGATGGCGATTGCGCTTCAGGCTCTTGGTTGGAAGGCGGTGGTGATGGCGATGACGGCTCAGGCTCGTGGCCAGACTGGGATTGAGCCTCGAGCTTAAAGGCCTCTTCGGGGCCGGGTTCGGGTTCGGTGGCAGGCTCGGGGGTTGGCTCGGCGGCAGGTTCGAGCACGGGCTCGGGCTCTGCTTGCATGGGGGCGGGCTCTA
This sequence comes from Burkholderiales bacterium, assembly GCA_030834045.1. Lineage (GTDB taxonomy): Bacteria > Pseudomonadota > Gammaproteobacteria > Burkholderiales > Burkholderiaceae_A > Hahnella. The sequence goes on along the minus strand of JAURFZ010000001.1, from coordinate 31,838 downwards.
AAAGAGGGCCCTCGCCATGAAGAGCAAGCCGCATGTCTTGGGCCTGCTCAGAGGAAAAACCAAGCTGCACCGCGTAACGCGTGAACAGGTCACAGAAGAATGAGTCGGAATAGAACAGCCGCATCTGACCCTCTTCAATGGCCAGAAGGTGTCGATGGGTCGTTCGCAGGTCGGTCTCAAGGTCACGTGGGTTAATGTCGCGAGCAAGCCGCGCGTCACGCAGTATTAGGCCCATGGCCCTTACCTGATCGAGAACGAGTTGCGAATGATTCACGACTGACGCTCTACCTTGAAAAATGCAAGAAACAAAACACGGCTTTAGTTAGCCAGGACTCTTGGTTGTGCCTGTTGACCCGACACCGGTCGAAAAAAAGCCCACCATAACCAAGGTGGGCCTTGTGTTTTTACAACCAAAACTAGCGCACGATTAAATCGGCGCGACGGTTCTCGGCGAAGGCCGCTTCTGACTTTGCCTTGTTGCGTGGCTTTTCTTCGCCATTACTAATGGCCTCAATATTGTTAGCGTTAGCACCAATGGCCTGAAGCGCAATACTTACGGCCTCGGCCCGCTTTTGTCCTAGCGCTAGGTTGTACTCAACCGTTCCACGCTCATCGGCGTTGCCCTCAACCAGAATTTTGGACTCTTTCATGACCGCAAGGTAGTTGCCATAGGCAGACACAGTATTGTGAAACTGTGGCTTGATATCGAACCTGTTGAAGTCGAAGTAAACCGCGGGTTCAACGCTGCTGATGCGCTTACGGGCAAGATCACGTGCATTCGCATCGGCGGATTTGGGGGTCGCAACAGAAGCGCTACTGGCAGACGGAGCCGTGGATGGTGCAGCAGCAGATGCTGCGCCAGACGAACTCGCCTTTTGTTCAGGCTTTGTGGCACAACCGGCAAGAACGGCCAGAGAGATGGCAGCGACAAATAATTTCATTCAAAAATCTCCCATAGTTTAAGTACAAGCAGCATGTACTATAGCCTAGAATACTGATAAAACAATCTCTTAGGCTATAAACCCGCGCGAAAGGTGCTTAAAAAAGAAAAAAACCTGATCCAAAGATCACCCTTTTTCGCCTTTCGCAAGAAGACTTAAAGCAGCTTAACGGGCCCAAGCCCACCGCCAAAGCCTCTCAGGGTGGATGGGCAAAACAAGAAGAAGGTGCTCCAGAATGGCAAGCGCCAACAAGCTTGCTACCAGGCTTGACGCGGCAACCTCGTGGGCAGACTCCCCAAGTAAGACCTGCTCCCACAGAAAGACGGCCACCAGGGTTGAAAGGCAGAGGCTTACAGGAAAGAACGGGTTGAACGACCGTCGCGAGAAATAGGTAAGAAGGTAGTGCAGGGATGGGGGAAGAAAACTCTCGTAGAAATTCTTCACCCCCAGAAAAAGGTTGAGCTTTGCCGATAAGCGCATGGCCCAGAGCACCAAAAAGATCTGATAGGCAACAGGGTTTGCGGCATCCCAGGTTGGCACAATCACGGCTGCCCCAAGGAGCACCAGAGCGGCTTCATGATGGGCAATGGTTCGAAAGGCGTGCCAGGCACGCACCCAGCCCTTGACCTGTGGACAGGGCTGGCGATTGGGGCCGGTGACAATGCCTGCCAAGAAGGTGATCTCCTGCCATGACCAGACCAACAAGGCCGACGTAAATGCCAGGTAGGCGCCCAGAGGGGTTGTCATGTCGCGGGTCAGCACGACCCCGGCAAGACCCAATGCAAGGGCAAGGCTTGCAGCCAAAAGCGCACGCGTCTGCCGGCCTGGGCCATTGCCATCGACCAGGCGAAGGATAAGTCCTGTTGAGAGCCACCAGACCGCGATGGAGAAGACCAAAGGCATCCATAGATGCAGGCTTGATGGCTCAGCGTTCATCTACCAGCTCGGTGCAAGACGCATGTCATCGGGCAAGGCTCGGCGATTCACAGGCAAGAAGTAAAGGCGCGTAAGCCTGACCGCGGCCTCGGCCCCAAGCAGACCGCGACGCGCCCAACTAAGAGGCCCACCCTGGGCCTTGGCCTGGTTCACGGCGTCTTGAATCTCGCAAAGCCTCTTCATGGAACGAAGAAAAACAGGATGGTCGTACTGCAGGGTGACCGGGAAGACCTGCTTGCAGATTTCAGAGGTAATCTCAAAGACACGCATGTCGTAGTCTGTGGGATTGAGCCCCAGTGCCTTGTGCATCTCGGGCCGGGCATGATCACGCACGAACATAGTGGCAAAGACGGCGAGCTGGAAGAAGCGAATCCAGTAGACATTCACGCCCGTTAATAAGCCTGGGTTCGCGCGCATGATGAGGGCAAAGGCCTCGCCATGACGAAACTCGTCGTTGCACCATTTTTCGAACCAGAGAAAAATGGGATGAAAGCGCAGTTCGGGATGTTTCTCAACCTGCCTGTAAATTGCAATGTAGCGGGCGTAGCCAATTTTTTCTGACAAGTACGTGGCGTAGTAAATGTACTTGGGCTTGAAGTAGGTGACCTTCTTTGCCTTGGTAAGAAAGCCAAGGTCAACGCCAATGCCAAAGTCTTTCAGCCACTGGTTAATGAAGCCCGCATGGCGCGATTCGTCGCGCGCCATGTAACCAAACAAGGCGCGCATATCGGGGTTCTTTACCCGCTTTTTAATTTCTGCATAAAGCACACAGCCGGAAAACTCGGAGGTGCATGAGCTAATAAGAAATTCACTGAACTCTTTATATAGCCCTTCGGGCAGACTCGAGGAATAGTCCTTGCCCTTCATCTCCTCAGGCCGTTGAAAGTGATCGGTATTGATGTCGGCCTCAAACTCCGCCATGAGTGCATCCCACTCTTTGCGGATTGGTCCGACATCAACCTTATCAAGGGCATCAAAGTCGGTGGTGTAGAACCGCGGTGTAAGCAGGCCGTCCTCGAGGGCTATCTCGGTGGCCGAGTTAGGGGCCTGGCCTTTAAAGGCCTCATGCAGCTCGGCATAGCCTGCGGGCTGGCTGTCAGCAAGCGCAGCGCGTGCAGCCTCGCGTGTCTGTTCATCGGGCGGGTTCATGGTGAGGTTCTCCTTCTTACCTTGGTGTTGGCTCTTGGCCGATTGCCTCATGGGCACTGGACTTGGCAACGGGCTCGCGTCGCTCAAGGTAGCTTGCAAAGACTGCTAGGTTTGAGGGCCCAAAACTTGTAAGTTCAATTTGGCGGCCTGAGACAGGGTCGGCAAGCGTCAGTCCACCCTGAGTGTTGACTGACAGCCAGAACGGCTCGGCTGGCGAGCCACCCGCACGCATGCGCGCCTGGGCAAGGCTTCGTAAGACACCGCGGGCAAAGCCTGCCTCCCCCTCAATGGAGGCCAGCCTCTGGCCCGATTGAGCATCGGTGACCCAGACGCTGCCATCGGAGCCATCGGAAAACAGCAGGGCACGCCGCTCGAGCTGCCCCACTACCTGCGTTTCGGGTTGTTGCGCTTTTTGCCACTGCGCGTAGCCCGCAAGCAGAAGGCTTCCGAGAATAAGAATGGCAAGCCCAATAAGGGGAAGCCCCTCGACCTTGGGCCTCGAGACAAGCCGATCTGAAATCTCATGGGCCATTAGGCGGGCTCCATAGTGTTGACACCGGCCCGTTCTGCGCTTGCACCCGTTAGGGGCTGATGGCCACGGGCAGGGGCCGTTTCAATGGCTGGACGACTTGCCTGCTCTGCAGTAAGACTGGGCGACTGGTTGGCCTGCCAGGCCTGGGTTAAGAGCTGGCCAAGGCCCTTTACGGCAGGCAAGGCGCGAAGCATGGGCTGGGGCTGGGCGAAATGCCAGGGACGTGCATGCGGCCAGAGGTGGGGGTAAGCCACCTTGTCGTCCGAGTGCAAGATCAGAGCAATTTCACCGGGCCCCTCCTCATCAGCAGGCCTCTGTGACAACGGTCGAACCTGTGCTGCCTGCATGCGTGACAAGGGCAGGTTAAGCGTGAGATTAAGAACAACGCCAATACGCATGGCCACTCGACGACTGGTAAGCGTGTAGACCGTGGTCTTAGCCACAAGGTAGGCCATTGCCCAAAAAAGCAGCAGTCCCAGCGCAAAAACTGGCACAAGCCATAAGGCTGCGGCCACTGCCTGAGCAGCGCTACCCGATTCGGAATACTGCTGCCCAGCACGCGCTATAAGGATGAGCAGAAAATAAATGGCAAGCCCACGGGCATGAAAGACATGTCGAAAGACAAGCCCTGTCTCGGGGCTGCCTTGCCACAGAATGCGCTCATCCTGTGGCAACTTTTCTGGCAGCCCGTATTCAGGCTCAAACTCGTGCTCGTGGCCGTTGTGATGCGCCTTCAAAACAGGGGCTCCCTCCGTTGGGCTTCCGCAAACAAGGTGCCCGCGCCGTAATAGGCCATCACCTTTTCTTCCTCAAGCAAGGTGATCTTTTCGGAACTGGCAATGGCTGGAACACCCTCGAACTGTCCACCCAGAATGGACTCCACCGTCACACGATTACCGCGAATACGGTCGCGTCGCACACGCGAGAAGTTCATGGGTAGAAGCACCTGACGGCCGCCATGGGTCTTAATTTCCAGGTAGCGAATTAGGTGCTCTGATCGGTCCACCCAGACTTCAGTTACTGTGCCACAGGCCTGATTGTCGGCACCAAAGACGGTAAGGCCCCTGGGGTCGAGGTCTTGCTTGGCCATCTCAAAGCCATGGGCAACACGCAGAGGAACGATCTTGTCTTCGCCCTCCCAGGTTTTGTCGGTGACGTCCGCTCGGCGAGTGTAAGCCCCTGGCCCAATGCCAATGCCACCTGCTTTCATTGGGTCGCCGGTTGGCTCCAAGGGCATGCCTGGGAACGGACCAATGGCCGCACCCGGAGGCCTTGGATCTTCAAAATCACGCTCGTGAGGCGCAGCGAAGTCTCCGTGAAACTTGGTCTTGTAGACCTTAACATCGGGCATAGGCAGTAAGCCCGTCTCACGTCTAACCGAGCCATCCCGCCGGTCGGTTTCAACTGGAAAGCCCTCTCGCTTACCCTCGAGCGTGAGGTAGATCACCAACCCTGCGAAGAAAATCCAGAATAAATACAAGACCAGCTGAGCTACGTCAACGTAGCCGGTAATTGCTCCTGTTCCCATTTTCGTTCTCCTTTAAAAAAGGCCTAGCCGGGGAATTCGGCCAGACCAAATTTCTGCGATGAAGGGGCCTTAATCCTTGAGAGTCGAACAAGCGGACCGACGGCCACCAGGGTTGCAAACAAAAGAATGAGCTCAAGGTGATAAACCAGGCTGTAGCCCACACCCGCAAAGTTCAGAACCTCGCCGAGCTGACCGTGCACGGCCAAAGCACTAAAGACATCGCGAAGGGCGCCACCTGCAAAAACAGCCAGGCCTGCTGCGGTGGCCTGCACGGCACCCCAGGCCCCAAGCGCAAGGCCTGTGAAGCCCTGGCTATCAAGGCCCATCGCGGCAGTAAGCGTGGCCACCGAAAAGAGCCCACCACCAAATCCAATTAAGAAGGTGCCCGCACGAAAGACGTTGGCAGAGCCCAGGGGCTCGGCAAAAATAACCAGCGAAAAGGCCAGCGCGCCCACCAAGGCGCCTGCCGCGGCAAGCCGGTGCGGGTTGATACCCCTTTGCAGCCATCGAGCCGAAAGGCCAAAGGCCAGAAGTGCGCCAACTGCCATGATGGCCGTCAAGAGGCTTGTGGCAGAGACCGAAAGCCCAAGAATCTCGCCACCGTAGGGCTCAAGAATAATGTCCTGCATGCTAAAGGCGGCAGTGCCCATGAAAAGCGCAACAAGAAAACGTTTGTTGCCTGGTTGCTGCAAGAACACGTCCCAGGTGGCTCGAAAGCTTGGCCGTTGCAGTTTGGGCGCGGTAAGCGCCGGGTTTCGTACCTCTTGCTTCCAGAGGGCAACAACATTAAAAAAGAAGGCCACAAAGGCGCAGCCCTGGACCACCTGAATAAGCCGGAACTTGGAGAAGTCGGCAAGCAAAAAACTAAAGACCAGACCCGAGACCAACATGCCCACCAAGAGCATGGTGTACATCAAGGCCACCACGCGAGGGCGGTTCTCGTGCGAGGCGAGATCGGTTGCAAGCGCGAGGCCTGTGGTCTGCACGGTTTGAATACCTGCCCCAACCATTAGGAAGGCAAGGCCTGCGCTAAGAGGCCCAATGGCCGGATGCCAGTGGGTGTCACCCGAGAGCAGGATGAGCGAAAACGGCATGATGGCCAGGCCGCCGAACTGCAGCATGGTGCCCATCCATATATACGGCACTCGACGCCAGCCCAGCACCGACTTATGCGTGTCGGAGCGAAAACCAACAAGGGCGCGAAACGGGGCAATGAGCAGAGGCAATGCGACCATCATGGCCACAAGCCAGGCCGCTACGCCAAGCTCAACAATGAGCACGCGATTAAGGGTTCCCACCAGCAGGGCTGTGGCCATGCCCACCGAGACCTGAAAGAGCGAAAGCCGAAAGAGTCGTGAGAGCGGAAGGTCTGCTGTTGCGAGATCTGCAAAGGGCAAAAGCCGTGGGTCGATCTGCGACCAGCGCCGCGGATTTAATAGCGTGAGAAGACCGAAAGGCCCAAGCCCGCTCTTCACGAAAGGCTCCCAAGGCGAGGAGTGGGCTGCGAGAGAGGCCCCTTCGGCATGGCATCGGCTGCGTTTATGCGGGCCGCCATGCTTGGCGAACAGAGCATGATGGCCTCGGAGGTATAAAACCCCTTCGACACCCGCTCGCGTCGGGTGATGGTCCAACCCGCAAGGGCTGGCTCGGCATCAATAAGGTTTTTAAGCTGCTGAAAGGCCGTGGGCACAATGGCCGGCGATCGGTCGGACTTCGGAAAGAGCCTTCCCAGATAGAACATGGCTTTGAGCAAGGGGCTGCTAGGTGCAAAGGTAAAACTCATGGCCCAATGAATGCGCGGGGCCCATTGGGCCAAGGCTGAGACCACCTGCTCCGGCGCATAGTGAATAAGCGAGTCCATGGCCACCAGGTAATCAAACTCTCCGAGTGAGGCATCAAGCATGTCGCCGGAACGAAAATCGATACGGCCAAAGGCAATGTCCTGGGGAAGCCTATCGTGGGCAAGCGACACCAGGTTTGGCGAGAGGTCAACCGCAGTAACACGCGCCCCAAGCCTTGCGAGATCGACAGCCAAAAGGCCTGTGCCACAGCCGGCATCCAGAACACTGCAGTCTGCAAACCGGTCATCAAGCCCTAGCCAGCCCACCAGCATGCCCCGCATCTTTGCGCGGCCCGCACGCACCGTTGCCCGCACACCGCTTACGGGCGCGTCCGACGTCAGCCGCGCCCATGCCTGAACGGCTGTACGGTCAAAGTAATGACCAATGCGGCGGCGGCGTTCCAAATAATCCATCAATCAAACCCCAATAAATCGAAGATCTCGCGGTCTTTGAGAGACTGTGGTGCAAGCGGCGCTGTACCGGCCCAGAGCCTTGCGGCAAGACGCATGTACTCGGCCTTCACAGCCTCGAGCTCAGGTGAGGACTCCATCTCAAAGAGGGTGGACTTCTTCAGGCGGCTACGGCGAATGACATCGAGGTCGGGAAAGTGAGCAAGCCGCTCAAGGCCCACTCGGCTTGCGAACTTATCGATCTGATCGGTGTCCACACTGCGATTGGCAATAACACCACCAAGCCGAACCTTGTAGTTTTTGGCCTTTGCACTGATGGCCTGAACAATACGGTTCATGGCAAAAATAGAGTCGAAGTCGTTTGCCGCAACAATAAGAGCCCGCTCGGCATGCTGCAAGGGCGCTGCAAAGCCGCCACAGACTACATCGCCAAGCACATCAAAAATAACGACATCTGTTTCATCGAGCAGGTGATGTTCTTTCAACAGCTTGACGGTCTGACCGACCACATAACCGCCGCAGCCTGTACCCGCGGGTGGACCACCTGCCTCGACGCACATCACGCCGTTATAGCCCTCGTAGACGAAGTCTTCGATGCGCAACTCCTCACTGTGAAACTCCACCGACTCCAGAACATCAATAACGGTGGGCATGAGTTTTTTCGTAAGTGTGAAGGTGGAGTCATGCTTGGGGTCGCAGCCAATTTGCAGGACACGCTTACCCAGCTTCGAAAAGGCTGCAGATAGGTTTGATGAGGTGGTGCTCTTGCCAATACCCCCCTTGCCATAAACAGCAAAGACTTTGGCATTGCCGATCTGCAGATTCGGGTCAAGCTGAACCTGTAGACTTCCGTCGCCATCGGGCGGTGCGCCTCGTTTGATATCAGTAAATGGAACAGAAACGGTATTCATGATGCAGCCCCCTGGTAGACACCTTCGATGCGATCTTCAAGCTCTTCACCTGCACGACGCAGGGCCTCTAAAGTCTTCTCGTCAGGCGTCCAGTAACGACGCTCCGACGCTTCAAGCAGTCGACCAGCGAGCTTGGCCGAAGCCTTCGGGTTTAGCTCGGCCAGTCGATGACGCATGGCCTCATCAAGCACAAAAGTCTTGGTGAGTTGTTGGTAAACCCAGGGCTGAACCTGGCCTGTAGTGGCCGACCAGCCCATGGTGTTGGTGAGGTGCGCCTCAATCTGGCGAACACCCTCGTAGCCGTGGTCAAGCATGCCCTCGTACCACTTGGGGTTGAGCATGCGGGTTCGGGTCTCAAGTGCAACCTGCTCGGAAAGGCTGCGCACAAGTCCGCTTCCCGTGGTCTGATCGCCAATGTAGACGGGGGTCTCGAACGGCGTCTGGCCTGGCTTTAAGGCCCCCTGCCCCGCCTGTTTAGCACGACGCACCGCGCGGCTAACCCCACCCAGGGTGTCGAAATAATTATCGACACTGGTCACCCCGATTTCGATGGAATCAAGGTTCTGATAGGCAAGCGAGACATCTTTCAAAACGGACTGCAAAAGGCCCGGGTGCCTAAGTGGCTTACCCTCCCGGCCATAGGCAAAGCCTTTTCGCCTGGTATAGGCCTCGGCGAGTTCGTCTTCGTCGTTCCAGCAGCCTTGGTCAATGAGATGGTTTACGTTTGCGCCATAGGCACCGTCACAGTTTCCAAAGACGCGCAAGGCTGCCGTCTCAAGATCGCAGCCATGCTCAGCCATGTAGGCCATGCAGTGACGCCTAACAAAGTTCTGGTCTTCGGGCTCATCGGCACTGGCTGCAAGAAAGGCGGCTTCGGCCAGCATACGAATTTGCAGGGGCAAAAGGTCGCGGAAAATTCCCGAGAGCGTGACCACCACATCAATACGGGGTCGGCCAAGTTCTTCAAGCGAGATAAGCTGCGCGCCTGCAAGTCGGCCAAAGCTGTCAAACCGTGGTGCGGCTCCCATGAGGGCCAGGGCTTGGGCCATGGGCCCGCCGCCGGTCTTCAGGTTGTCGGTTCCCCAGAGCACCATGGCGACCGATTCCGGCAGCCCATGACCATCGGCCTTGTAACGCTCTAGAAGCCGCTCGGCCTGGCGCGCCCCGTCTGAGACAGCAAACCGGCTGGGCATACGAAACGGGTCAAAGCCATGCAGGTTGCGGCCCGTGGGCAGAACCTCGGGGGTATGAAGAAGGTCACCGCCAGGGGCAGGACGAATGAATTCGCCATTGAGGGCCTTGAGTATCGCAGCCACCTCCGCATCGGTCTGAGTCTCGCGGTTCACGCGATCGAGAATGCCCAGCAAGGTATCGATTCCCTCGGCGCCAAGTTCGGGCTCAAGCAGAAGACGCGCGGTCTTCAGGCCATTGCCATAATGGGTTTCCTGCGCTTGATGTTGCGGCAGACTGTCGTCTTCCATAAGGGCATCAATGGCCTTACCAAGGCTAGGTAAGGCCTTCAATGGGGCATAGGCCTGCCCCATGGCCAGCAGCAGCTCGCGACGGTTCGGCGCCGACATGGGCTCACCGACCACATGAAGGCCTTGCGGAATCAGCGCCTGGTCGCATTCCATTAAAGCCTTGTGAAGGGCATAGACCTGCTCATCAAGCGTCTGCAGCATTTTCGCAGGCGAGTCAGGCGATGCCGATAACGACACCTCGTGCTGGTCCATTGCATGGTGGGCGTCTGCATGGCGGTCGTCTGCACGCCTGCTCTTGCCCTGCACAAAGGCTACAAGGGATGGAATTACCGAGCTAAGCTCCACCGCCTTAGCCTGCTCCACCATCACCTCAAGGAGTCCTGCGGCCTCACCATCAGGGTCAAGCCATTGGTCTGCCGAGAGATCCCGAGGCATTGAGCGCCAACGATCAACCGTCGCCTTCAATTCCTGGAGTCCTGCATAAAGCCCGGCCTGGCCCACAGGCGGAGTCATGTGGCTAATGAGCGTTGCAGCCGCCCGGCGCTTGGCGATGGTGCCCTCCGACGGGTTGTTCGATGCATACAAATAAAAATTGGGAACCGGACCAATCATGCGCTCGGGCCAACAAGTGCCTGAGCTTCCGGCCTGTTTGCCGGGCATAAATTCAAGGGCGCCATGGGTTCCGAAATGCAGAATTGCATCGGCCTTAAAGTCTTCACGCAGGTAGCGGTAAAAGGCCGCAAAGGCATGGGTAGGGGCCATGCCTTCCTCAAACAAAAGCCGCATGGGATCACCCTCGTAGCCAAAACCCGGCTGAACCACAAGGGCCACATCGCCCAGGTTCAGACCCAGCACGAAGAACTCTCGGCCATTGGTCAGCTGACGACCAGGGGCTGCCCCCCAGACCTTTTCAATATCAGCAAGGTAGGTCTCATGCGCAATGTAGTCAGCAACAGGGATACGCGCCATGCAGTTGGCATCGGTGCCCTGCTGCGAGGCATTTCCGTTAAGCAAAGCCTCACGAAGTTCTTTCGCGGAGTTTGGCAGCTGCAGGCTGTAGCCCTCAGCCTGCATAGCCTTTAAGGTATTGAAGACCGACTCAAAGACGCTTAAATGGGCGGCCGTTCCAACGCTGCCGCCGTTGGGTGGGAAGTTGAAAATAACCACTGCAACGCGACGCTCTTGTACCGCGCGACGACGCAGGCCCACAAGGCCAACCAGTCGATCGGCAAGTCGCTCTGCGCGGTCGGGGCAGCTGACCATATCTTGGGTGGACACCGAGTTCTCGAAGGTGCAATGGCGTTCGCAGCCTTGGCAGGCTACGCCCTTAACGCCCGGTCGACCCCCAAAGACCATGGGCGCGGTGGCCCCATCGAGCTCGGGAATCGCCACCATAATTGTGGACTCCACAGGCAACAAGCCACGGGCGGAACCGCCCCATTCGGCAAGCGTCTGAAACTCTAAGGGGTGCGCCGCAATGTAGGGTAGATTGAGGCTAGCCAAGACTTCTTCGGCCGCCTGCGAGTCGTTATAGGCAGGGCCGCCCACCAGAGAAAAACCCGTTAACGACACCACAGCATCCACAGTGGACTTGCCATCTTTCATGAAGAAGGCCTCGATGGCAGGCCGGGAGTCAAGGCCCATGGCAAAGGCCGGTACCACCGAAAGACCACGGGCCTCGATGGCCTGGATGACACCGTCGTAATGGCCGGTGTTGCCCGCAAGAAGGTAAGACCTCAGCATGAGCAGCCCAACACGGGGCCGGCCAGGCATGGCCTGACGGGCGGCAACAGAGGGAAGCTCTGCAAGTCGATCGGTGATACGGCCTTCGAGCCTTGGATGGTAGAGGCCGAGTTCGGGATACTCGATGGGCTCCACCGACTGAAAGCTGTTACGAAAGGCCTCGCGAGGTCCTTTGGCATAGCGGTTCACCAGGAAGGCGGCAAGGTTCACCATGTTGTCTTCCGAGCCACCAAGCCAGTACTGCAGGCAGAGGAAATAGGCGCGAACGTCTTGCGCCGTGCCCGGAATGAAGCGAAGAATTTTCGGTAGCCGACGCAGCATGCGCATCTGCCGTGCACCACCCGTTGAGGCGCTGGAGCCTGATCCTTCCTTAGAGTCGCCGGGTTTTGCACCACCGCCACGCAAGCGCTTTAAAAACGCAAGCGCACCGGAGGCGGGCTTGGACATATCGAACCGCCCAATTTTTGTAAGACGAACCACCTCGGCAGCTGACATGGCGCAGACCATGGCGTCGACTTCCTCACGACGCTTTTCAAGAAGGTCAATGACTGGAAGAAAATGGTCTTCAAGAAACAGCATGCTGACAAACAAAATATCGGCGTTTTCAATAGCCTCGCGGCAGCGGGCAAGTGCGCTGGCATCGCTTGCATACTCCGAGGCAGCATGCATCTCAAGCTGCAGACCCGGCATCGCCTTGGCAAGCCTGGCGGCGGCCACAGCCGAGGCGCTGGCCAAATGGGTGTCCATGGTTACCACCACCAGGCGAAGCGAGGCGTTCGGTTTAGCGTCCATAGTGCGCCTTTGCCTCGTAGAGGGTGTCTTTAGTAATGGCCGAGATGCCCTGCAGGGCAGCAAAGGCTTCGGTGTTTTTGCGAGCCTTTTTGCGAACAAAGAAGGGGATCTTGCCGAGTTCTTTTTCGGCGTCGGGGGTCCAATGAATTTGCGCAATGTCACTCGCGCTAGAGGTGTTGGACGCCTCAGGTAGGGATCCCTCGCGCGAGAAATTCACGCGCTCCTGACCCCTACCTGAGGCTCCAATCGGTGTTGGCACTGCAATGGAACCTGCAAGGGGATTGGGGGTTGTCGAGATGGGCTCCGAACGCGTGAATTCTTCGCGTGAGGAGGCCGTCTCTGCAACACCCGAAGACAATGACGTGGCAGCTATGCCCGCACCATGGCCACCCAGATGCGAGGCCCCTGCCCCCTCATGAAACTCAAAGTCTTCCCGGAACATGCCAAGCAGATGCTCTTCAAGCCCCATCATGAGGGGGTGTACCCAGGTATCAAACAGCACGTTGGCCCCTTCAAAGCCCATCTGCGGTGAATAACGCGCGGGAAAGTCTTGCACATGCACCGGCGCTGAAATAACCGCGCAGGCAATACCAAGACGCTTGGCAATATGCCTCTCCATCTGTGTGCCAAGTACCAGGTCGGGCTGCGCCTGACTGATGGCCTGCTCCACCTCAAGGTAGTCTTCCGAAACAAGCGCCTGCAGTCCATAGCCCTGCGCGGCCTCGCGCAGTTCACGTGCCGACTCACGGCTGTAACTGCCAAGACCAACAAGCTCAAAGCCAAACTCTTCGGTGGCCACCCGGGCCGCAGCCAGGGCATGGGTGCCATCACCAAAAACAAAGACGCGCTTACCTGTGAGATAGGTGGCATCCACTGAACTTGAGTACCAGGCCATGCGGCTTGCGCAGGCGGCATAGGCCTTTGCTAAGGCGTCGTCTGCATCCAGGCCGGCAAGCTCAGCCAGTTCTCGGACAAAGGCCTCAGTGGCCTTCACACCAATGGGCACCACCTGGGTGAAGGGCTGCTGAAAACTACGCTTCAGAAAGCTGGCCACAGGCGCTGCAATTTCCGGATAGAGCACGACGTTGAAGTCGGCCTCAGGCAGACGGCGAAGATCGGAGGGGCGGGCCTGCCAAGGCGCCACCACGTTCACCGAGATACCGAGGGCATCAAGCAGGCGACGCACCTCTTGAAGGTCATCGCGATGACGAAAACCAAGCGCGGTTGCACCAAGCAGATTGCAGGAGGGCGGGCGGCCTGCGCGTTCCGAGGGGATCACACCATGAGTGAGCCTACGGACAAGCTGATAGAAGGTTTCAGCAGCGCCCCAGTTTTCTTTTTTCTGATACGAAGGCAGCTCAAGAGGCACCACAGGAATATCAAGCTGCAAAGCCTCGGCAAGGCCTCCGGGGTCGTCTTGAATAAGCTCGGCCGTGCAAGACGAGCCTACGATGATGGCCTCGGGTGCAAACCGGGCCACGGCGTCACGAGCCGCGGCCTGAAAGAGTTCGGCCGTATCTTTGCCCAGGTCGCGGGCCTGAAACGTTGTGTAGGTGACAGGCGGACGTCGGTCACGTCGCTCGATCATGGTGAAGAGCAGGTCGGCATAGGTGTCGCCCTGCGGCGCATGCAAGATGTAGTGAAGCCCCTGCATGGCGGTTGCTATGCGCATGGCACCCACATGGGGAGGCCCCTCGTAGGTCCAGACCGAGAGCTTCATACCCGATCCTCCGCGGCAACAGCGTCTGAAAACCCTGGGGCTACCTGTTGCGACACAGCCTGCGCCACTGGACGAACCGGAAAGACGGGATAAAGGCCTGCAATTCGGCTGCGACGCCGGAAAGGCCGTGCAAAGAGTTCCGCAAGATCGGCTGCCTGATCAAAGCCATGAATGGGACTAAAGACAAGCTCAATCGACCATTTCGTGGTGAGGCCCGCTGCCTCCAGTGGGTTTGCAAGGCCCAGGCCACAGACCACGAGGTCGGGCTTGGCCTGAAGACACCGATCGAGCTGGCGGTCAACGTCTTGGCCTTCGCTTAGTGTGAAGGCTGAGCCCTCGCCCTCAAGGCCTGTGTCGGTTAGAAGGGCAAGCTCTGCCGACATGTGCGAGCGATGCAGAAAAGGAGTGCCCACCTCGGTAAGGCGCATACCCATCTCGCGCGAAAGAAACCGTGCCAGAGGAATTTCAAGCTGCGAGTCGGGAAAGAAAAAAACCGAGCGGCCTTCAAGCTCAGGACGCATACGGGCAAGCCCTTTTTCTGCCCGCGCAAAGGGCGCAGCAATGACTCGCTCAAAGGTTTCAAGGCTTACACCAAAGGCCTGTGCGGCAGTCCACAGCCAGCGTCGCGTTCCTTCGGCGCCAAGAGGAAAGGCCGATGGAAGATGCTGTGCTCCGCGGGCCTCAAGGGCTCGGGCGGTGTCTGCAAGAAAAGGCTGGGCAAGTAAAAACCGGGTATTGGGTCCAAGGGCTGGAAGCTGATCGGAGCGTCGGGCCGGAAGAACACCCAGCCGCTCAATGCCCATGGCACGCAGAAGATCAAGCAGCTGGTCCTCCACAACGTCGGCCAGGCTTCCCACCAAAAGCAGTTCAGGCAGTTGGTTGGAGGCAGCCGCAGGCATTTGAGGCACAAGCGAGGCAAGGCAGGCATCTTCGCCCTGGGTGAAGGTGGTTTCTATGCCGCTGCCCGAGTAGTTCAAAACCTTGCAGCGTCCGCGATGCTCCTGCGAAAGACGCTCTGCCGCACGCGAAAGGTCGAGCTTAATAACCTCCGAGGGGCAAGAGCCCACCAGAAAGAGCATGCGGATATCGGGCCGACGGCCAAGCAACTGGCCCACCACCCGATCGAGTTCTTCGTTGGCATCGGCCAGGCCCGCAAGGTCGCGTTCATCGATGATGGCCGTGGCAAAACGCGGTTCGGCAAAGATCATCACGCCGGCGGCGGACTGCAAAAGATGCGCGCAGGTGCGCGAGCCCACCACCAAGAAAAACGCATCTTGAATTTTTCGATGCAGCCAGACAATGCCGGTTAGGCCACAAAAGACCTCGCGCTGGCCCCGTTCACGCAGCACCTCGGGGGCGCGTGCGGGTATAGCCATAGCCTCGGCACAGCCTGGCTGAAGAAACTCCGCGACCGAAGGCCCGTTCATACCGCCACCTGCCTGGTTACACCCGTTGCTTGAACGGAAGTCTGCCCACTTAGGCTCGTAGCTGAAGAATTGACACAAGGATTCACGAAGGTTGGATTGCCCGCGCAGGCCTCTTCACTGGCCTGCAGCCTTGCCCTTCGAAGCTTGTAGAGAAACTGACCCGCATTGAGCACATAGGTTGCGTAGGCTGCCAGGGCAAGACCAATTTGGGTCTGCAGGCTTACCACATCGGCCTGCCACCAGGCCACGAGGTAGGCCGTGTGCAAGGCAATGACCACCATACTGACAACGTCTTCCCAAAAAAACGCCGGAGCAAAAAGATACTGGCCAAAGACCACTTTTTCCCAAATAGCGCCTGTAACCATGATGAGGTAGAGAACGAGGGTTTTAACAACCACCGAGGCAAGGGCAAGATCCCAGAAACGGTCGGTGGTGTAGGCATAGGCGATGAGCCCGAGACTGATCAGAAAAACCAAGAACTGCAAAGGCGCAAGTAGCCCCTGCACGAGCGTCCACGCCGTGGCGTCTCGCCGCTGCTTTTGATCGGGCGTATACAAGGGCCGACTGACTAAAACCTGTGACATTGCGCAGCGTCACTCCCATATAACTTTTTCGTTTTCTTACTCTAGGCTCGGGTCCTTAGAATGTCAACCAAACGAGACATCAAATTTAATTGACATCTCTGACAATGTCACGGATAGTCCTAGACAAAACCTCGATAAAACTTCTCGACAAAGGCGATAGTCAGGAGGATCATGAATTCACAAATAGACGCAGCCATCAACAAGCAAGGAAGCGAACCACCCGCATCGGGCCAGGCCGCATACCGTGCAAATGCTGCAGGGAGAGTCGCCATGAACGAGCCGTACTTACGTCGGTCGTACCTCCGTGGTCAGGAGACAGCGACCATCGAACTCGAAGCCAATGCGGTACTTGAGGTGTTGACCCATCAGGTCATTCCCCAATTGGTCTTATCGGAAACCCCTACCCCGGCGCCATCGGCCCGAGTAAAACCCAGACAAGGCTGCAGTCTTGGTGCCCAAGCACCCGAGGCTGACGCTCGCTTTCCTGACCTGCAGACTGCGGCTAAGGCCTTGGCTGAGATGGCCATGGACAACAATGCTGGCGGCTGTTGGCAGCTTATTCACGACCTACGGCGCGAAGAAGACCTTTCACCAGAGGCCGTGATGCTTGGTCTCATTCAGCCCGCAGCGCGATGCATGGGCGAGGGGTGGATGACCGATCGCTGCGATTTTGCAGGGGTCACCATTGGGCTGTGGCGGCTTCAGCAAATTCTGAACGACCTACGGCTTGAGGTTCAGCAAACTGTACCGCAGAACGAGTCCCGCGTTTTTGAGCCCGGCCAGCCCATTCCAAGCATTGCGTTAGCCACCCTGCCCGGCTCCCAGCATCGACTTGGGCTGCAAATGGTGAACAGTTTTTTCGCACGGGGCGGCTGGGACTGCTTCATGCTCGAATCGAAATCGGACATCGACCTGCTTGGCGAAATTCACCGGCTTTCACCCGATGTCGTAGGGCTCTCGGTTGCCAGCGAGGCAGACATCAAGCAGGTGGCACGCTTCATACAAAGGGTACGAGCCATCAAACTCAAACAAGCCCCTCTCGTCATGCTCGGAGGCCCGGCCCTTGTTGCTTTCCCAGAGCTCGCCGATCAGGCCAAGGCCGACCTACTTGTCGGTGACGCCGATCTCGCCGTTGAAAAAGCCGTCTCAATGCTTCGTAGCCGTTTAAACCCAAACGGCCCCTCCAAAACAATTACCAACTCCTAGCAAAGACAACAAGCCTTGGGCTACAACGAACAATCTAAAGGCAAGGGACTTGCGGGTCTTGATGCTGACGAGAGTGCTGCACTTGTTACAGCCGCGGCCGACATTACCTTGGTCATCGACGCCCAGGGCGTGATTCGCCAGGCCATTACAGGCAGCACCGACTGGCAGCCCAGTCGCGCGCAAGGCTGGGTAGGCAAGGCCTGGGCGAATGTAGTTACCTCGGAGAGCCGCCCCAAAATTGAAGAAATGCTGCGCGAAGCACAGGCTGGAAAGCCTGATGCCCGCTGGCGGCACATTAACCAACTCAGCGAACAAGACGAAGAAATACCTATCCTCTTTTCCCTTGTTCGCATCGGCAAAGAGGGGCAGATGGTGGCCATTGGTCGCGACCTTCGGCCTGTTGCCTCGCTGCAGGCAAGGCTGGTGGAAGCCCAGCAGCTTATGGAGCGCGACTATCTGCGACTTCGCGGTGTGGAGGGGCAGTTTCGAATGCTCTTCGATCTCGTCCACGATCCGGTGTTGCTTATTAGCGCGCGTTCTCATCAAATTATCGAAGCCAACCGTGCCGGCGGACAGTACCTTCAGAAAGACCGTCAGTCCATTATTGGCGAGGCCATTGAGGCCTTCTTGTCCGACCGCGCAACCTCGGCCTTGCACAGCACCCTTCAACAGGTAGCAAGTTCAGGCAGACCCGCCGAGGTCAGCCTGCGGTTTGTTAAGCACGAGGGCTCGGCCAGGGTTCTCGTAAGCTACCTTCGGCAAGAGTCCGACACGGTCTTCATGGTGCGTATCGATTCCGAAAAGCCGCATCCCGGGGAGGACACAGCGCTGCTTGAGGCCGTGCGTCAGTTTAGTGATGGACTGGTCTTAACCGACACCAAAGGCATTATTCGAAGTGCCAACCCTGCCTTTGTTGAAATGATTCAAATGGTCCACGCAGGCCAGGTCATTGGCGAGCCTCTGAACCATTGGCTAGGACGCGCCAATACCGACCTTCTTGTTATGACTAACAGCCTCTCACAGGGTGGTCCCGTAAGGCTTTTCTCAACCCAGCTCATCGGCCATGCCGGGCTTGTGGTGCCGGTTGAAATTTCAGGCATCTCTGTTGAAAGCGACGACCAGCCCTTTCTGGCCTTTGTCATTCGCGACGTGGGCCGACGGCTTGAGGGCAGGCTCGACCAGGCCTCGCGGCCGCGCTCGAACCAGGACCTCACCGGCCTTGTGGGCCGTATGCCGCTGCGCGAAATTGTGGGCGAAACGGTCGACCTCATTGAAAAACTCTGCATCGAAGCCGCATTGAAAATCACCAAAAACAACCGAGCCTCGGCTGCTGACATGCTTGGTCTTTCTCGACAGAGCCTCTACGTCAAGCTGCGTCGTTACGGCATCGAGGGGCCCGACTCCGACGAGGATTAAGCCCCGTGCACACGGTGGTGGTTGTTTTATCACGGCTTCAGCCCTCCGCTGTGGGCTGGGCAGTCTCTCGACTGGTTATGTCTGCCTTTGGGCCCGCCGCCTGGCCTGGGCTGGTCTTTCAGAAGGTCTTGGGAAGCGGCGAGCACGGGGGCTTTGGGCTCAAGCCCGGTCTTGACCATCAAGGCCTCTTTACCGCTTTCAATAATCCTGAGGCGGCCAATAACTTTTTAGAAAATGCGCCGCAGGTCAAGGCTTATCAGGATCGCTCCGAGGAGTTCTTCGCTGCTCTGCTCAGTCCAGTCTCCTGCCGCGGCCAGTGGTCGGGCTTTCAGCTCGAGCCGCCCGAGCAGCACAAGGCTGTCGATACCGTTGAGCAGTCGCAGACATTGGAAAAAGCACCACAACTTCCTTCAAAGCCAGGCCTTGAATGCTCCGTTGCGTCCCTTACCCGAGCAAGTATTCGACCCCTGAAAGCGCGCAGGTTCTGGGCCCAATCCCCCGATGCCGAAGACGACCTTGCGAAGGCTCAGGGCTGCCTTCTTGCTGTAGGTCTTGGCGAGGCCCCGCTTTTGCGACAGGCCACATTCAGCCTTTGGAAAGACCAGGCCGCCATGGACGCCTATGCCCACAGTGGCGCCCATCAGCGCGCCATTCAGGCGGCCTATGGCCAGAAGTTTTTCTCCGAGTCTATGTTCGTTCGATTTCATCCTCTGCGGCTCGAAGGCCAGTGGCAGGGTCAGCGCTTTCTCAGGCAGCCTGGCCTGGGTCAGGCCTACCTTCAGCAGGCACCCCACAGTGGCTGAACGCCGGGTTGTTATTGTAGGGGCAGGTATGGCTGGCCTTGCTGCTGCAATCGACCTCGCCGGCCAAGGAGTGCGCGTCACCCTGCTTGAGAAAGATGCGCAGGTTGGCGGTAAAAACCATCAGAAAATTGTTGCCGGCCAGGCCATGGATTCCGGCCCCACCGTCATCACAATGCGCTGGGTCTTTGAAGACCTGCTTGGCGGCGTAGGCTTAAGACTTGAGGATTTTGTTGAACTCAAGCCCCTGCCCGTCATCGCCCGCCATGCCTGGTCAGGCAAGGAGCGGCTCGACCTTTTTGCCGACGAGGCCGCATCGGCCGATGCCATTGCGGAGTTTTCAGGGCCCGCAGAGGCCGTTCGTTTTCGGGCCTTTAGCCAAGAGGCCCGGCGTGTCTACCATGCCCTTGAGGCGGCCTACATTCGCGCCGAGCGACCAACCATGAGCTCAATGAGCCAAGACATTGGTCTTCGCGGCCTAAGCCTCTTGGCGGGGCTTGGGCCTTTTGCAAGCCTTTGGAAAAGTCTGGGCCGATACTTCCACGACCCGCGGCTTCGACAACTCTTTGCCCGCTATGCCACCTACTGCGGGGGTTCACCATGGCAGGCACCGGCCACGCTTATGCTTATTGCCTATGTCGAGCAGCGTGGCGTCTGGGCCGCACGCGGCGGCATCAAGGCCCTGGCCCTGGGGCTTGCCCGGGCGGCGCAAAAGCTTGGTGTGGACATTCAATGCAATGCAAAGGTAAACGAAATTCTTATCGAGCAAGGACGCGCGAATGGCGTGGAGCTTAGCAACGGCCAAAGGCTCTTGGCCGATGCCGTGATTTTTAACGGCGAGGCGGCCGCCTTGCATCAGGGTTTACTGGGAAGTCCAGCGAAGGCGGCTGTGCCAAGTACCGGAGGACTCTACCCAAGGTCCTTGTCCGCCCTTACCTTTTCCATGGTGGCCCGCACCCAGGGCATGGCCTTGGACCTCCACAATGTTGTCTTTCAGAAGACACCCTACGAAGACGAGTTCCAGTCTGTCTTTTCCGAAGGCAGGCTGCCGGCAAGGCCCACGGTCTACATCTGCGCCCACGACCGTGGGCCTTTTGGTCCAACCCGCTCCAGCGCGGCCGAACAGCCACAGACACAACACCATGAAGACAGGCCTGTGCATGGGGCGGAGCCCGAGCCAGAGCGACTCTTTATGCTTATTAACGCGCCCGCACGCGCAGACCGTCAGACCCTTCTCGAAGAGGAAATCAGCGTATGTCAGAAACGCGTCTTGGCCCAGCTGCAACAGGTGGGTCTTACGGTGGAGCCCCAGGCCGTGCAGGTTGGCCGGCCGCAAGACTTTCACCAGATGTTTCCTGCCTCCGCGGGGGCTCTCTATGGAATGGCCCCCCACGGATGGATGTCCTCCTTTCAGAGGCCCACGAACCGAACACCAGTGCCGGGGCTCTTCCTGGCGGGGGGCAGCGTGCACCCGGGAGCGGGGGTTCCCATGGCGAGCCTCTCGGGCCGACTGGCGGCCGCAGCCCTGATGGCACACCTCGATTCGACCAGAAAGTCCCAGCGGGTGGTTATCTCTGGTGGTATGTCGATGGGCTAAGCGACGACGGTGAACATGGCATCACCATGATTGCCTTTGTAGGCAGTGTCTTTTCAAGCTACTACCACTGGGCAAGGGCGCGGCCTCAGACCAGTGACCCCGAAAACCATGTCTGCATTAACCTGGCGCTTTATTCCAAAGGAAAAAAACGCTGGACCATGACCGAGCGCGGCCGGCGTTTTCTGCACCGCTCAAGCACCGAGTTCACCGTGGGCCCAAGCCAGTTGCGCTGGACGGGTGATGAACTGGTCATTGACATTAACGAATGGTCGGTACCCGTGCCTATGAAGGTCAAGGGCCAGATGCGTATTCGCGCCGATCAGTTCTTTCATTACCAGCAGGTCATCGATGCCCAAGGCAGGCACCGCTGGGGGCCGCTTGCGCCCTCGGCGCGTATCGAGGTGGACTTCCCCCTGCCGGGTCTTAAATGGTCGGGCCATGCCTATCTGGACTCCAACGAGGGCGATGAGCCCATCGAGGCGCCCTTTCACGAATGGGACTGGTCGCGCGCGCTTTTGCGCGATGGCAGTACAGCCGTTATTTACGATGTCCGCGACCGACAGGGCAAGCCCTCGGCGCGAGCCGCTGAGTTCAACCAGTTGCACGACCGTACCGTGCACTATTCCAACGACCAGAGCTCTCGGCTCATTACTGCAAGGTTCAAAACAAATGGGGAGGTTGAGCCCTTTGAGCTTGGCCCGCGCCAGCCCTTAACAAAGGGAATCTGGGGAGTTGGCCGTTCAATACGGTCGGACCCGAAGGCCCCGGCAGCAGGACTTCTGCAGACCCTTGAGGACACACCGTTTTACATGCGCTCGGTGGTGCGTCAGACGCTTTTAGGGCAAGAGGTGAAGGCCATGCACGAGACACTTTTCTTGCCACGGGTTCGATCAAAACTTGTTCGGCTGATGCTTCCCTGGCGTATGCCCCGACGAACCTAAGGTCAATACTTGCGCGAGAGTTCCTTGCACTGGGTCATAAGAACCTGGTCAATCACCGGGTAGTCGGTGTCGTAGACCGCCATCTTGCAGTGCGAGGCTCCGCGACTTGCCTGCGACCAGCAGTTTGCCTTGAGGTTTTCATCTTCAATGGCCGAACAAAAGAAGCCGCTCTTCGTGGCCAAGGCCTTGCAAAGGGCCCGCTGGTCATCTTCTTCAATGGCATTGCAATGGGCTGCCTTTGGACCTGCAAGGGCACTGCCCGCAAGAGCCAGGCCAACAAAAAAGCCCAAGGACGTGATGATGCGCCTTAACTCAGGCTGTGGCCTGCAGAGCAAATTTAAAAACTCAGGACCCATTCTTGCGGGGGAAAAAATAAGAAGCGTTTTCATCATCGTCCTCCAGTAAGTGGTTGACTGCGTTCGTGTCTCTCCTGGCGCTCACGCTCGGCAAGGGTAAGGAATAAATCCACCATCCAGCCTGCCTTCTCGGCCACCGTGCGTGGCGGTCGGCTGCGCATCGAAATGCCCGAGGCCTCGACAAGAAAGGCAATTGCAGCAAGAGGCTTATGACCGCGCGGCATGCGTGGCGCCATAAGGGCCGCGGGAAGGCAGTGAAAGAGGTGTTGAATTTTTCTTGAGGAACTTACAACAGCACGCTGATCGATGGAGTTGAAACGGGCCTTGCCAATTTCGCGGCCTATGTCGGAATAAATATGGCGGGCAGCCATAATGGCGGGCCTGCATGCCCGGGGCAAAAAGCCCACGCCCTCTTCAGCGCGCTTATACAAGCCATCGGCCTCTTGCAAAAGCCTTTCGACCACGCGGGCTAGTGCCGGGTTAAAGGAAGGCGCAGCCAGCCAGTCCTGCGGATCCATGCCCTCTTCGCGCATCCATTGACGCGGAAGGTAGAGCCGTCCCATGCGTGCATCTTCGCCAACATCGCGTGCAATGTTGGTGAGCTGCATGGCCACACCCAGCTCGCAGGCTCGGGCCATTGGCCGCGCCTCCCGCACGCCCATCACAAGGGCCATCATGGCGCCTACGGCGCCTGCCACCCGTGCGCTGTAGTCAAAGACATCCTCAAGGGTCTCGTAGACGCGGCCCTGGGCGTCCCATTCAAAGCCCTCAAGCAGTGCCAGAGGAACAGCCTTGGGAATTTTGTAGCAACTCACCACACGCCAGAACGCCTTGTCCACCATAGGCAGACCTTCTGGCGACTGGGCCTTATAAATGGTGTTTAGCCGGCTATGCAGCTCGTGCATAACCTGAGGACTTGCCATGGACTCATCCACCCGATCGTCGGCTACGCGGCAGTAGGCATAAAGATCGACCGCGGCATTGCGAACTGTTTTAGGCAAAAGCCTTGAGGCCGCAAAGAAAGACTTCGACCCGCCACGCATTAATTCCTCTTCCGATACCCGTGCGTGGTGCGCCTGGCCCTGAGGCTGCGCCGCTGCAGTGGGGGTGGAAGTGGGCAAGACCCAGGGCGTTGAATGACGCCTGCCGTTGCTCGGCCGACCCACGGGCTTAATAAGGCTGTCAAAGGCCTTGGCCGAGCTAAGAACGCCCGGCACTCCTGCGCCTGGATGGGTGCCTGCCCCCACCATGTAGAGAGCCTCAATGTCTTCATTCTGGTTGTGCGGCCGAAACCATGCGCTTTGCGTCAGCCTTGGCTCCATTCCAAAGGCCGCACCTTTATAGGCCCAGAGCCTTGACTCAAAATCGAGTGGGGTCATGATCTTTGAACTGCAGACCTCGGCCGAAAGCCCTGGCAACACCGACTGCTCAAGGTAGGCAGAAATGGCCTGCCTGTAGGGCTCGGCGGTCTGCACCCAGTCGACATCGGCATCAAGATGCGGCACGGGCGACAATACATAAAAGGTGTCACAGCCCTCGGGCGCGAGCGCAGGGTCGGTGGCCGTTGGCCGATGCAGATAAAGGCTGAAGTCTTTACTGAGCACCTTTCGCTTGAAGATATCTTGCAGCAGCCCCTTGTAGCGAGGCCCCAGAAGAATCATGTGATGCGGTATGTCTTCGTATCGGCGACGCGTGCCGAAGTACCAGACAAAAAGACCCATGGAATAGGCGGCCCGCTCTACCTTGGCGTCCGTCCAGACACGACGCGCGGCATTGGGTAAAAGCTTACGGTAGGTGTTGGCCGCGTCGGCATTCGAGACCACAATATCGGCGCGAATCTGCTCGCCATCGGCCAATTCCACACCCACGGCACGCCGGCCTTCTAGAAGAATGCGACTCACCTCGGCCTGATAGCGAATGGCCGCGCCCTGGTCTTCAACCAGGCGGGCAAGGGCCTGCACAATGGCGCCCGTACCGCCCATAGCCGAATGCACCCCGTACTCCCGCTCAAGAGCTGGGATAAGGCTGTAGACCTGGGTGACCGCAAACGGGTTGCCGCCAATAAGAAGCGGATGAAAGCTAAAAACCTGGCGCAGTTTGTCGTTCTTAAAATGACGCTGAGCCATGCTGTAGATGGTGTTCCAGGCCTGCATACGCACCATAGAAGGCATAGCTGCAATAAGGTCCACCAGGCTTACAAAAGACGTTGTACCGAGTTCTTCATAGCCAAGCTTTAGACAGACCATGGCCTCGCGCATGAAGGCGTCGTAGCCTGCCACTTCAGAGGCCCCGGCAAGCCTTGTAATTTCCCGGCGCATGGCCTCGGTCTCGCCGAAATAGTCAAAGTGGCTGCCGTCATCGAACCGAATGCGGTAGAACGGCCACATGGGCCGGAGGTCAACATCGTCTGAGAACCGCTTTCCACAAAGGGCCCAGAGTTCTTCAAACAGAAAGGGGGCCGTAATAATGGTGGGCCCAGCGTCATAGGTGAAGCCGTCCTGTTTATAAACAAAGGCCCTGCCCCCTGGGCCCTCAAGCCGCTCGAGCACGGTTACACGGTAGCCCTTGCAACAAAGACGAAGGGCGGCCGCCAGGCCTCCAAAGCCCGATCCAATCACTACGGCGTGCATAAGCGTTTTCCTTTAGTCAGAAACTGTAAATTGCAATTGACGGTTCTATTTGTCAAGTACAAAATGCAGTTTATGGGAATTATTAATCCGACCAGCTCGGCAGACCTCGGCCAGCCCTCTTTTTCTGCCGTTCTCGAGCTCTTTAAGCCCATTACCTGGTTTCCACCCATGTGGGCCTTCGCCTGCGGCGTTGTGGCCTCGGGGGTTAGCGTCTCCGATCACTGGCTCCTGGCGGTTATTGGTATTGCCCTTGCTGGGCCAATGGTCTGCGCCACCAGCCAGGCCGTCAACGACTGGTTTGACCGGCATGTTGACGCCATCAACGAGCCCAACCGGCCCATCCCCTCGGGTCGAATTCCTGGCAGATGGGGGCTCTACATAGCCCTTGGCTGGACCCTTGTCTCGTTGCTGGTGGCCACAGCCCTTGGTCCCTGGGGCTTTGGTGCCGCCGCCTTGGGGCTTCTATTGGCCTGGGCCTACAGCATGCCGCCTATTCGGCTCAAGCAAAACGGCTGGCTAGGAAACGCCGCCTGCGGCCTGTCCTACGAAGGCCTCGCATGGATAACCGGTGCGGCTGTCATGGCGGGCGGCGCCTTCCCCGAGACCCGCTCGGTGGTGCTTGCCCTGCTCTACAGTCTCGGTGCCCACGGCATCATGACCCTCAACGACTTCAAGTCCATTAAGGGCGACTCGGTCATGGGCGTAAGGTCTCTGCCCGTGCAGCTTGGCCCGCAGCGTGCAGCCTTCACAGCCTGTCTTGTCATGGCACTTCCACAGTTCGCAGTTCTTTCACTTCTTGGCCTTTGGCAGCTGCCCCTTCACGCCCTTGGCGTTTTCGGTCTGCTGCTTGCCCAGTTTGGGCTTATGGCCTGGTTTCTGAAAAAGCCCGTTGACCGCGCGCTCTATTACAGCGGCTTTGGGGTGCCTTTGTTTGTGCTTGGCATGATGGTCTCGGCCTTTGGGCTGCGGTCGTTACAAGCGACTGCGGGGCTGGGAGGCTAAGTCGATTCATGGGCGCGGATATTTCAACGGCTTATCTGCATTCAAACCCCAAGGTGCGTCCATGAGCCAGGGACATCGGCAAGGCGCACGGGGATTCAGCTGGTTTGCCATCGCACGGCTTGGCCTTATTCAGGCCTGTCTGGGTTGTGTAGTGGTGCTAGCGACCAGCACCTTAAACCGAATAATGGTTGTGGAACTTGCTCTGCCTGCCCTACTTCCCGGTGTGCTTGTCGCCATGCATTACCTGGTTCAAATTCTGCGGCCCCGCATGGGCTTTGGCTCCGACATCGCTGGCCGTTGCAGCCCCTTCATCTTGGGTGGCATGGTCATACTTGCCCTGGGCGGGCTTTTGGGTGCCTACGCTGTGGTGCTCATGTCCACGGCCTTGAGTCTTGGCATCGCCCTTTCCTTCGTTGCCTTTTTCCTCATTGGCCTGGGGGTGAGCGCCTGCGGCACCTCGGTGCTGGTTCTTCTTGCCAAGCGGGTTGACGACACCCGGCGCGCGGGGGCTGCCACCCTGGTCTGGCTGCTCATGATTGCTGGCTTTGCCATTACGGCTGGCACCGCAGGCCACTTCCTCGACCCGTATTCCGAGGCTCGGCTGCTTGCCGTTGCCGCAACCGTTACGGGCCTTGCCATTGTTGCAACCGCACTTCTACTTGCCGGACTTGAGCGGCAGGCCGAGCCCCACGCCGCCTCACAAAGGCCCGAGCCCGAGCTAAATTTTCGACTTGCCTTGCGCCAGGTCTGGAACGAGCCCGAGGCCCGTCACTTCACAATCTTCGTTTTTGTCTCCATGCTGGCCTTTAGTGCCCAAGACCTCATTCTTGAGCCGTTCGCAGGAAGCGTCTTTGGCTACACACCCGGAGAGACCACCAAGCTCTCCGGCCTGCAGCACTCGGGCATTCTTATTGGAATGCTGGTGGTCGCGGCGGCAGGCAGTGGGCGACTCTTTGGTCGCAGGCTTGGCTCATTAAAGTTCTGGACGATCTCTGGATGCATTGCCTCCGGGTTTGCACTGGCGGGTCTTGTTGCGGCTGGTCTTTACGGTCCGGGCTGGCCGCTTAATTGGAATGTGATGCTGCTTGGTGTCGCCAACGGCGCCTTCTCCATCGCAGCCATTGCCTCCATGATGCGGCTTGCCAACGAGGGCCGCGCGCGCCGTGAAGGGACACGCATGGGCCTTTGGGGTGCGGCCCAGGCCCTTGCCTTCGGGGCGGGCGGGCTCTTGGGTACGGGTCTTTCAGACATAAGCCGCGCCCTTATTAATGACACTGCCCTGGCTTATGCAACCGTCTTTGGCCTTGAGGCCCTGCTCTTCGTTGTTGCAGCAAGGCTTGCAAGTCAGATCCGGGAAACGCCCACCAGCCCAGGCAATAAGGTCACCCCGGCATCCGCACCACCAGCGCCGCTGGTGCCATCCGCGCACACCCCTCAAGGGGCTCGTACAGCCCTCTCCCCTGTACAAACGGCCCCCAGCGGGCTTGCGAATTAGGAGTAGCACCATGCAGACGATGCTTGACTACGAAGTGGTTGTCATTGGTGGAGGCCCCGCAGGCGCCACTGCCGCAAACGATCTTGCCCTTTCAGGCCGTCGCGTTCTGCTTGTTGACAAGGCAGGGCGCATCAAGCCCTGCGGGGGCGCCATTCCCCCTCGGGCCATTCAAGATTTTGAGATTCCGCAAGAGATGCTTGTGGCGCAGATTCGTTGCGCGCGCATGGTCTCTCCAAGCGACAAGAAGGTGGACATTCCCATTGAAAATGGCTTTGTTGGAATGGTGGATCGCGGCCCCTTTGACGAATGGCTGCGCAGCCGCGCCCAGTCCAATGGTGCCAAGCGACTCATCGGTCGGTTTGAGAGCCTCCACGAGACTGACGATGGGCTTAAGGTCAAGCTCATGGTGCGCGATCATGCCGACGACACGGCCGAGCGCCACATGACGGTCACCTGTGCGCTGCTTATTGGTGCCGATGGTGCTAAATCAAAGGTCGCGGCCCAGGCCATTGCCGATGCCGACAAGGGCGTCTTCGTGTTTGCCTATCACGAGATTTTAAAATCGCCTGCGCCCGAAACCCTCCAGAGCAGCCATCCCGACTACGATGCGGACCGCTGCGATGTCATTTACAACGGCACCATTTCACCCGACTTCTACGGCTGGGTCTTTCCCCATGGGCCGCATTTAAGTGTGGGCACAGGCAGCATGGACAAAGGGTTTTCTTTAAGAGCTGCCACCGCCCGTCTGCGCGAGCAGGCAGGCCTAAGCAACCTAGAGACCATTCGCCATGAAGGCGCCCCTATTCCTTTGAAGCCCCTGCCACGCTGGGATAACGGCCGCAATGTGGTTCTGGCAGGCGATGCCTCGGGGGTTGTCGCCCCGGCATCGGGTGAGGGTATTTATTACGCCATGCTTGGCGGGCGGCTTGCGGCAGAGGCCTGCATAGAAAAGCTCGCCACCGACTCACCTCGCGCGCTTGCCAGTGCACGCAAGCGGTTCATGAGAGAGCATGGCCGGGTCTTTTGGGTTTTGGGGTTATTGCAAAAATTCTGGTACGGCAATGACAAACGTCGCGAACAGTTCGTTAAGATTTGCAGAGACAAAGACGTGCAACAAATTACCTTTGAATCCTACATGAACAAAAGACTCGTCCGACGCAAGCCCATGGCACATCTTCGAATTTTCATCAAAGATCTGGCTCACCTGCTCGGCTTTGCCCGAGCATGATGGCCCCTCGCGGTACGGCCACCGATTGGTTGGTGGCCCTAGGCCTTGCCTTCGGCGTAGCAGCCATTGGCGGCGGTCTTACCGTGCTCGATGACTGGTACTACAGCCTTGAGCAGCCCTGGTTCAAGCCGCCCGATCTTCTATTCGGCCCAGCCTGGACCATTCTTTTTATTTTGATGGCCTGGTCGGGCGTGTTGGCCTGGCGCACTGCGGCCGAAGATGAAATAAGCCTTAGCGCCCGTCGTGCACAACTGCTCTTGCTTTGGGCGCTGAATGGCCTTGCCAACATGGGCTGGAGCCTGCTTTATTTCTACCTGCAGCGGCCCGACTGGGCACTTGCCGAGGTGGTCTTGCTTTGGCTCTCCATTGTTTTTCTCATTCGTCACACCATGCGCTACAACAAACGCGCCGCCCTTATCCTCTGGCCCTATCTTGCCTGGGTGAGCTTTGCTGCAATGTTGAACCTTGCCACGGTTGTGCTGAACGCTCCCTTTGTCTAACCGCCCATCGTTTTGCTTCTCTTTTCACTCGAGCCCTGCTTTCATCAAGATCTCTTATGTATAGATTCATTGACATTTTCCTGTGTCAATTTATTATTACAGTAAGGCCGTTTGCACAATCGAACTGGGACAAACTGGGGTCTCTAGTCACCAATCAAGGCCCCGGTAGGCTTTAAAGGCGCCCCAAACCCGATACTCTAGGTAGACAGGAGGGCAGGATGAAGCGTTTGTTTCTTATCCCCGTAATCGCCGCGCTGGCGAGCATTGTCGGCATTGCCCTTGTTACGCTTTTGTCGGCCTCTGGTGGCTCCAAAATTGAGGCTACAAAGCCCGAGCAACTGGGCTACCGAGGCGTAGGTATGGTGCTCAACCACGACCCTAAAACCCAGCGAGCCCAGGCACCTCTTCACGCCATTCCTGAGCCTGAGCCACCCCCTGAGATCGACCCAGCCAACCCGCCGATCCTCGCCAAAGACAAGTACCTCAACATTCAGGTGCTCACCGACCTCAACACCCAAGAGTTTTCTAGGCTTATGCAGGCCCTCACTGTCTGGGTTTCGCCCGAAGAGGGCTGTGCCTATTGCCACAATCCAAAGTACCTTGCCTCCGATGAAAAATACCCTAAGGTTGTCGCAAGGCATATGTTGCAGATGACTCGCAACATCAACGAGGGTTGGAAGAAGCATGTGGGCAACACAGGCGTAACCTGCTACACCTGCCATCGTGGGCAGCCTGTGCCCTCAGGCGATTGGTTCGAGTTTATTGGCAATGAGAAAGATCAGCTTGCCATGCTTGGGCATCGATTCGGGCAGAACCATCCAGGTATTGAGACCGTTGGCAATACATCCCTGCCCTACGACCCTCTCACTATTTTTCTAAAAGATAAAGACTCTCCCAGTATTCGAGTTCAGGGCGAAAGGGCGCTGGCGGGGGAGAACCGGCGCTCTGTCAAACAAAGCGAACACACCTATGGGCTCATGATCTACATGAGTCAATCCTTAGGCGTGAACTGCACCTTCTGCCATAACACCCGGGCTGCCGCCAACTGGGAGCAGAGTTCCCCACAACGCGTCACGGCCTGGTATGGCATTCGGATGGTCAGAGATATCAACAGCACCTATCTGCATTCGGTAGGAAGCTTGCTGCCCCTGTATCGAATGAACGCCTCAGGCGACTATCCGAAGGTGGCCTGCGCAACCTGCCACAAGGGGGTCGGTAAGCCACTTAATGGCATAAGCATGCTCAACGACTACCCTGCACTTGCTGTCGAGGCACGTCTGCCGTACGCGGGCGGCCCCAAAACCTATGACCAGGTCGCAGAAGTCAACCCGTTCAAGATCGAAAACAAGGGCAAGGATCCCAAAAGTCTTGAATCTCAATAACCGCTAAGGGTTATTCGAGGCAGGAAACGAACGTCTTTTACCGCGGTTGCGACCCCTCATTTGCCCAGCCAGAGGGGCGCCCGCGTATTCATAAGCGATGCTTTTTGGCACTCATAAGAAACTCCTTTCAAAGCACCCCTTGCGCGTACGGGAAAACCCGGTTTCGAACAAATTTCAAGGAACTTAGATTCCGTTCATGTTTCTGTCTGGGACAAAAACAATTTGTATGTATGCGGATTGGCTTATATATTGGCTGTTAAGCAAATCTTAATGTTTTTGTCCTAGACGAAATTAGTACATGGTTTTAGTATTTTAACCGAGGGAGTTGTCTTTAATTAAAGGAGTTCCAAATGGCAGACAGCAAAATTGAAAACAGTAGTAAGCGTGAGTTTTTACAGTTCTCAGGTAAGGCAGGTCTTTCAACGATGGTGGCAACCGCGGCCGGCGTTAACCTGGGTCTTGTTGACTTAGTGCATGCGCAGCCCGGAAAGAAGGTTACCCCTTTCCGTTTTGCAGTTATCAGCGATTCACATCTTTACAGCTTCAAAGACCACAAGTTTGACACCCAGTTGATGGATGCCATTGAGCAGGTGAACAACCTGCCTGTTAAGCCTGACTTCGTGCTCTACGGCGGCGACATTGCCCAAGACGGCACGATGGACCAGCTTGAAAAAGGCAAGAAGATCCTCTCAAACATCAAGTCCAAGATGGTCATCATCCCCGGTGAGCATGACTGGTACGTTGACATGGGTACAGGCTGGAACGGTCTTTACGGTGCGAACAACCCCGAGTCCGGTCAGCGCAAGGGCCGTAAAGAGTACTGGTCGTTTGATCACAAGGGCGTGCATTTTGTCGGCCTAAATAACATTCTTGTTGACGACTTCTGGACTGCCCAGAAAATGACGGGTGTCGAGCGCCAGACTCATATGTCCATGCTTGAGGGACCATGGGGAGGCCTGTGGGGCATTCATGCTGAGCAGCTTGCTTGGCTCAAGAAAGACCTCGCTAAGCAGTCCACCGACACGCCTATCGTTCTCTTCAGTCACGCACCTCTGTGGGACTACTACCCACGTTGGGGCTTCGGAACGTCAGATGGAGCAGAGATTCGTGCCATGCTTGCCAGGTTCGAGAACACGTTCTCTTTCCATGGCCATGTCCACCAGACCATCTACAACAAGATTGGCAACATGTCTTCGGTTGGCGCAATGAGCACGTCATGGCCCTGGCCCTATCCGGATGTCGAGCTTGCCTTCCCCCAGAGCCGACAGTACCGGGCAGATCCTGGCAATG
>JAURFZ010000019.1 GCA_030834045.1 Burkholderiales bacterium | reverse complement strand
AGGGCCTTCGGGCCATTTGAGGCGGCCGACCCATGGCGCAGGCACTTTTTTCGGTCCCACTTAGCTACAGCCTTCGAAACCTCTGGGTACGTCGACTGACCACCGGCTTAACCGCCATGGGGATGGCCTTGGTGGTTTATGTTTTTGCAGCGGTGCTGATGCTTGATGCCGGCCTTAAACAAACCCTTGTTAGTACCGGTGAGGCAGACAACATGGTTGTGACCCGACAGGGTTCTGTAACCGAGGTACAAAGCTCCATCGACCGTGGCCAGGCAAATATCGTTACGCAGTTCCCCGAGGTGGCAACGAATCTCGAGGCGCTTGCCTCGCGTGAGACGGTCGTGCTTGTCAACCTTAAAAAACGTGAGACCGGGCGACCATCGAATGTTGTGATTCGTGGACTTGACCATCAAGGCATCAAGATGCGCAGGCAGGTGCAAGTGATCGATGGACGGCTTTTTCGCCAGGGCTCCAACGAGATCATGGTTGGCCAGGCAACGGCCAAGCAGTTTGCAAACATGACCATTGGCGAGTCGGTGCGATTTGGTGGAAGGGATTGGCGGATTGTTGGTCACTTCGATGGTGGTCGAAGCGGCTTTGACAACGAGATCTGGGCCGACGGGGAGATTCTTCGTCAGTCGTTTCGTCGAACCACCTATTCGTCTGTGATTGTTCGGCTTATGGACCCGGGTCAGGCCGATGTCTTTCGTAGCCGTATTGAGGACGACCCACGGCTTCCTCTCAAGGCGAAGACAGAACGCCAGTACTACGAGGATCAGAGTGAGACGTTGTCGCGCTTCATTCGAATTCTTGGTCTTACGCTTACCGTTATTTTTTCAATTGGCGCTGTGATTGGAGCCACCATAACCATGCAGGCTGCCGTGGCAACGCGGATTAACGAAATTGGGACCCTTCGTGCTCTTGGTTTCCAGCGAAGCGCAATACTTCTGGCCTTTCTTGCCGAGTCGGTCTTTCTTGCCCTGGTGGGTGGTGGGGTTGGGCTTGCATTCGCAAGTCTGATGCAGCTCACCGAGTTCTCAACAACAAACTTCCAAAGCTTCTCGGAACTCTCATTTGGTTTTTATCTCACACCAGGCATCGTCATTCAAAGCCTGGTTTTCTCAGTTCTTATGGGCGTTCTGGGGGGTATGGCTCCAGCCATTCGTGCCTCGCGAATTGCCATTGTGGAGGCCCTGCGTGCAGCCTAAGCTTCGACCCGCTTTTGCCTTACAACTTGCCTGGCGAGATCTACGCTCAGGCGCAATGAGTCTAATGCTTGCAGCCATCGTAATCTCTGTTGCGGCCATTGTTTCGGTCGGTGTGCTGGCCAGTCGTGTGGAGTCTGCGCTTTTTGCCGATGCGCGTGCAAGCCTGGGCGCCGACCGACTCCTAGTCTCTGACCGCCGCCTTCCCGATGCATGGATTGAGGCGGCCAAGGCGCAGGGCCTGCTGATGGTTCAAGGCAGTCAGTTTCCAAGCATGGTTGTGGCGCGGGGTAGCAATATGCTGGTTTCGGTGAAATCGGTGGAGCAGGGCTATCCACTGCGAGGCAGCCTTCAGGTACGAAATGCTCAGGGGCTGCGTCTAAACCCATCAATACCACCCGGGGAGGTCTTCGTTGACGACAGCCTTGTGGGCCGTCTTGGTCTTGGGCTGGGTGACATGGTTGAACTTGGTGACCGTTCTTATCGCATTGGTGGGATTGTTGAGTTCGAGCCCGACCGAGGGATGAACTTCGTGAACATCTCGCCCCGTATTCTGATGCGTCATGATGAACTACTGGCATCGAACCTATTGGGGCCCGGAAGCCGTGTGCGCTTCCGGCTGTGGCTCGGTAGCGATGATCCTAAGGCGCTTGAGGCCTTCGATAAGTCCATGGAAGGGCGCATCCAAGCGGGCCAGCGGCTCGAGACTATCGAGAACGCTCGACCCGAGTTGCGCGATGCACTCGATCGTGCAACAAGTTTTCTTGCGCTTGCAGCCATGGTCTCTGTTCTTACCGCCTCCGCGGCTATGGCGCTTTCAGGTCGCAGACTTGGGCTTCTCTATACGCAAAGGCTTGCCGTCATGAAGGCCATGGGCGCAACACGTTGGCTGCTTCTGAGCTACTGGCTTGGACTTCTGCTGGGCATGGTGGTCCTTGCATGGCTTTTGGGAACTGGTGCTGGTCTTTTACTTCAGGGGATCGGCAGCCACGTGCTCAATGAATTGTTTGGGTCAAGCCTTGGCCTTACTGGCTTTTTTGCATGGCTTCCTGTTCTGCAGGCCCTCGCCTTAAGCCTGGGTATGACGCTGCTTTTTGTCGGGCCTGCAGTCTGGAAGGCCCTTCGGGCGCCAGTCTGGCAAAGCCTGCGGCCCTCCGACTCGCCATCTATGGGCACAGACTCTACTGGCCTTTTCGCCCGTGCAGGGTTTGCATTGCTGGTGTTACTGGGTATGACTCTGCTTTTGTGGATGGGCAGTGGCGATTTTGAACTCGCCGCCTACACCTCCGTTGGCCTGTCTGTTTTTGGGCTTCTTCTTTTTTCCATCCTATGGATTGGGTTTCGGCTTACCGCCGCGGGCCTTGCCACGGTGCCTCATTTGGGTTGGACGCTCACCAGCCTGCAACGCATCCTAAGTCGGCGCGGCTCGGGCCTTATCGTGCAGGTGCTTGGGCTCTGCCTGGCCATGTCAGCCTTATTGTTATTGGCATTTCTTAGGCAAGACCTTCTTCAGGCGTGGGGCAGAAGCCTACCCCAGGATGCTCCCAATCGGTTCCTTCTGAATATTCAGCCTGGCCAAGAGAAAGAGGTCGGGGCCATTCTTGAGTCCGCAGGAATAAAACAGGCTGTCCTTTACCCCATGGTGCGGGGTCGGCTTGTAAGAATTAATAATCAGCCTGTGGGCCCTGACGACTTTGACGATCAGCGTGCCCAGCGGCTTTTGGACCGAGAGCTGAACTTGTCGTATGGCAAGGTTCCCGATTACAACCTCATACGAACGGGCAGGCCGCTTGAACCCCAGGCCAACGAGGTGTCAGTGGAGTCTGGCATTGCGCGAACACTAGGCATTGAAGTTGGCGATCGGCTTGGCTTTGATATTTCAGGGGAGCCCGCCTGGGCGAAAGTAACGAGCCTGCGCGACCTTCGCTGGGATTCCATGCAGGTGAACTTCTTTATGATTCTCTCGCCGGCGGTGCTGCGAGACATGCCTCAGACCTTCATCACCTCGTTTTATCTCCCGGCCTCCTCTGAGGCTGCGGGGCTGAACCAGAGTCTGACCAGCCGCTTTCCAGGGGTAAGCCTGATCGATCTTGATGCAATGATTAGCCAGGTGAGGCGAATGCTTGAGCAGGTCATTGGTGCCGTGCAGGCGCTTTTCATGTTTAGCCTTGCCTCAGGGGTTCTTGTGCTCTGGGCGGCACTCTTAGCGAGCCGTGACGAGCGTATACGTGAGGCCACGTTGTTGCGAGCGCTCGGTGCACCCCGTGCGCGTCTCGTCGTCCGTCAGGCGACCGAGCTTTTGTTGGTTGGTGCGATTGCGGGCGTTGCTGCAGGGCTGGTTGCGCAGCTTCTCGGCAGCCTACTGGCTGAGCAGGTCTTTGATCTGCCCGTTCCGTTTCGTCTCACCTGGCCTCTGATTGGCGCCTTGGTGGGTAGCCTTGTAAGCCTTGGTGCGGGTTGGATCGCCCTACGCCAGGTTTTATCCACCCCACCTATCTTGGCCTTTCGAAGACTGCAAGCCTAGGCGGTGAGGCCCGCTGGCATTTCGCATAACGAAATGCTCTTTTTGCATTATGAAAACTTGTGTTGCGGAGCCGCAAGATCAGTTTCCAAATGCCGCCTCTCGCTTTCATATTATGAAATATAATTCTAATATTATGATTTTAATAAGAAAAAATAGCGCTCGCCTGCTCAAAAAAATATAATGCAGGACAGCAGATGCTCCTATCATAGTGTCACAAACTTTTTACTTTTCTCTTTATTAAAGGAGTTGACCCATGAATGCACGCGAGCAGGCTGCCCAGCAGCTTCAAAAAGACTGGTCTGAGAACCCCCGCTGGAGGGGGATAAAGCGGGGCTATACGGCTGAGGACGTCATTCGTCTTCGTGGCTCATTGCAGCCCGAACATACGCTGGCCAAGCGTGGTGCTGAAAAGCTCTGGAACCTCGTTACCACCGAGCCCTTTGTGAACACCCTCGGCGCACTCACGGGTAACCAGGCGCTCCAGCAGGCTAAGGCCGGTCTGAAAGCCGTTTACTTGTCGGGTTGGCAGGTGGCTGGCGATGCCAACCTATCGGGCGAGATGTACCCCGACCAGTCGCTTTATCCCGCCAACTCAGTGCCCAGTGTTGTTCGCCGCATTAACAACACCTTTACCCGTGCCGACCAGATTCAATGGTCGGAGGGCAAAAACCCTGAAGACGAAGGCTACACCGACTACTTTCTTCCCATCGTTGCCGATGCAGAGGCGGGCTTTGGCGGCGTGCTCAACGCCTTTGAACTTATGAAGTCCATGATTGACGCAGGCGCTGCCGGCGTGCACTTTGAGGACCAGTTGGCCTCTGTGAAGAAGTGCGGTCACATGGGAGGTAAGGTTCTTGTTCCCACCCGCGAGGCCGTGGCTAAACTTGTTGCTGCCCGTCTTGCGGCAGATGTCATGGGCGTACCAACCGTTTTACTTGCCCGCACCGATGCCGAGGCCGCTGATCTCGTTACGTCGGACGTCGATGACAATGACAGGCCCTTCCTAACCGGCGAGCGCACGGTTGAAGGGTTCTTCCGTGCACGCAATGGTCTTGATCAGTCCATTGCCCGTGGTCTTGCCTATGCGCCGTATGCTGACATGATCTGGTGTGAAACGGGAACCCCCGACCTTGCCTACGCGCGCTCGTTTGCCGAGGCTATTCACAAGCAGTTCCCCGGCAAGATGCTTGCCTACAACTGCTCGCCTTCATTTAACTGGAAGAAGAACCTGGATGACGCAACCATTGCCAAGTTCCAGCGTGAGCTTGGGGCTATGGGCTATAAATTCCAGTTCATTACCTTAGCCGGCTTCCATGCCTTGAACTATTCCATGTTCAATCTGGCACACGGCTATGCGCGTAGCAACATGACTGCCTTTGTGGAGTTGCAGCAGGCCGAATTCGCCGCCGCCGAGCGTGGCTTCACCGCTGTTAAGCATCAACGGGAGGTTGGCACGGGTTACTTCGATGCGGTTACGACGACGATCGAGCGCGAGGCTTCGACGGCAGCCCTGAAGGGCTCGACCGAGGACGAGCAGTTTTTTGATACACGGTCTGAGATAAAGAAGGTTGCCTAACAGGCTTAAAAGTTTGTAAAGGTTGTGGGGGCTGGAGGGAGACTTTGAAATGGGGGGCCAAGACCCCCCTTTTTTTTGCCTGGTCGAAAGGTGTCTGGCTTAGTTTTTTAAATAACCAGGGCAGAGCTTCCTCGCATAGCGCCTGAAGACCAAAAGGCGGGTTTACGACAAGCAGGTGGCTGCCGGTAAGGCCAAGGCCATCCAAGGCTGCTGGCTGAACACAAAGATCAATGCGTAGCTTTTCGCCCGCAAGGGATTGGAGTCGTTTGAGCAGTCGCTCAACGTCATAGCGGGCCACCATGGGAACCCAGACCACAAAGCAGGTGTTTGACATGCGCTGTAGGCCTTCGCGCACCATCACAAAGGTGCGCTCATAGTCGCGTTTATCTTCGTAGGGCGGGTCCACCAAAAACATGGCGCGTTTCGAAACGGTTGGTAACAGTGACATCACCGACTGAAAGCCATCTGTGCGAAAAGACTTCACCCGGCGGCCGTAGTCCGAGAGATTGGTCTCAAGAAGGGGGTAGTCCGAGGAGTGAATCTCGTAGGCGTAAAGCAGATCGTGCGACCGCAGGGCCCGAGCCAGCATGACGGGTGAGCCCGGCAGCCATTCAAGCGACCGTCCTTGATTAAAACCGATGACAGACTGTAGATAGTCCTGAACCAGCGCGGGCATCTGGGCTGAGCGATGAGGCCAGAGCTTCGCAAGCCCATTGGGGAATTCACCGCGTCCGCGCATGAGGGCCTCCCCGATACGATAAAGCCCCGAGCCCGCATGCGAGTCGGCAACCATGATCGCCGCCTCTTTTTGCTGCATGAGTTTCAGGCAGCTCAGTGCAACAGCATGTTTAATAACATCGGCATGATTGCCGGCGTGAAAGGCATGGCGATAGGCGAACATGGGCTAGTATTCCACGGGAATGGGGTCGAGGCTGCGCCAAAGAAACCAGCTCGCAACTGTGCGGTAGGGCCGCCAGGTATCGGTAATGCCTTTTGCCTGGCTACGATCCTTCTTGTATAGGCGCTCAATGGCCTTAAGCAGCCCAAGGTCGGCAACGGCAAAGACATCGGGTCGTCGCAGGCAAAACATTAAAAACATTTCGGCTGTCCAGGGGCCTATGCCAGGCCTCGCCACCAGGCATGCAACGACTTCGTCATCGGTTAGACTCGAAAAAGAGTCTTCAAGGCCTTTGGTTTGCGCAAACCACTGGCTAAGGTCAAGCAGGTAGCCTGCCTTACGGGCCGAGAGCCCAACCTCGCGAATGGGCACACCCAAGGCAAGGGCTGCCTGGGGTGTGACAGGCTTACCAAGACGTGCCTCAAGCCGCTCCCAGATTGCGTTTGCAGAAGTAACAGAAATCTGCTGCCCCACAATGGATCGCATAAGCGTCTCGTAGGGGGCGCCCCGACTGCGCAAGAAGGAACCCGGGTATGCTTGGATGAGATCGCGCATGACAGGGTCTTGGCTGCTCAAATAGGCGAGGGCAGCATCCCAGTAATCGGGCGCTGACTGATCGAGGGTGGTGCGGGGGTCTGCCTTGGCTTTGGGCATTCTTGCCTTTTCTTGGTGCTTCGCTTTACTTCTCTGGGCCAAGTATCGCAGAAGCCCTTTTACCTAGGGCTTGGCACATGGCTTGCTGAGACCATACAGAAGGTGGAAAAAGAATGTCCGACCCGCGAACCCCTGTTTTTGTTGATGAACTGCTTGCATGCATGCCAGGCGGAGCCGCAGGTCTTGGTTCAGCAACAGCCTACCCGCACAGTAAGGTTTTCTGGCAATGGCTCACCGAACAACCGAAGTCCGTGCTCGAAAAGGCCCAGCAAGATGCCGATCTGCTTTTTCGTCGCGTTGGCATAACGTTTAACGTTTATGGCGATGAGGCAGGGGCAGAGCGGCTCATTCCCTTTGATCTCATTCCAAGAATTCTTCCGAATGCCGAGTGGAAAAAGCTTGAGCGCGGACTTGTGCAAAGGGTTCAGGCCTTGAATGCCTTTTTGCAAGACGTCTACTCCGAGCAGCGCATTCTCGACGAGAAGAAGATTCCCAAGGAACTTATTCTTGGCAATGAGCAGTATCGCAAACAGATGCAGGGCGTAAGCCTTCCGCGATCTCTTTGGGCCCATATTGCTGGTGTTGACCTGGTGCGGGCCGGCGAGGGCGACTTCTTCGTGCTTGAGGACAACCTGCGCGTTCCCTCAGGGGTCTCCTACATGATCGAAAACCGTAAGGTCATGATGAGGCTCTTTCCGGAGCTTTTTTCTTTAAATAAGGTTGCTCCGGTTGAGCACTACCCCGACCTCTTGCTCAAGACACTGCGCTCTGTGTCCCCGGAGGGTGTTGACAACCCCACGGTGGTGGTCCTTACACCCGGTATTTTTAATAGCGCGTACTTCGAGCATTCCTACCTGGCCCAACAGATGGGCGTTGAGCTTGTTGAGGGCCAAGATCTTTTTGTGAAGGGTGATCGTCTTTACTCCAAGACCACCTCCGGGCCGCGGCGGGTCGATGTTATTTACCGCCGTGTGGACGACGACTACCTTGACTCGCGCTGTTTTCGTACCGACTCCACGCTGGGGGTGCCTGGGCTTGTTGAGCTTGTGCAAAAGGGGGGTGTCACCGTCTGCAATGCCATTGGTACTGGTATTGCAGACGATAAGGCGGTCTACCCGTTTGTCCCCGATATGATTCGCTTCTACCTTGGGGAGGAGCCGCTCTTGCAGAACGTGCCAACCTACCTTTGTCGCAGAAAAAAAGAGCTTGAGTTTGTTCTGGCCAATCTTGAAAGCCTTGTTGTTAAAGAGGCGCAGGGCTCGGGTGGGTATGGCATGCTCATCGGCCCAAAAGCCTCCAAGGCTCAGCTTGAAGACTTCCGTGCAAAACTCAAGGCCCATCCCAGCCGCTACATTGCCCAGCCCACGCTTGCCCTTTCAACCTGCCCAACCCTTGTGAATGAAGGCATTGCACCGCGCCATGTTGACCTGCGTCCCTTCGTACTCTCGGGCAAAACGGTATCGATGGTGGCAGGGGGTCTTACCCGGGTTGCCTTAAAGCGCGGCTCGCTGGTGGTGAATTCCTCGCAAGGCGGTGGTACAAAAGACACCTGGGTATTGCATCGTGCTTAGCCGGCTTGCTGACCATTTATTCTGGATGTCGCGCTACATTGAACGTGCCGAGAACACTGCACGCATGCTTGATGTCCAGTTGCAGGCAGCGATGCTGCCCAGTGAAGCCAGTTCCATTGACGCCCAGTGGAAGACGCTGCTCGACTTGAACGAGCTTCAGGAAGCCTATGACAAGCGCTATGCCAAGCTCTCTGCCGATAAGGTCTTACGCTTCATGCTTGTCGACAGCTCTAACCCTTCGAGCATCATTAACTGCCTTGAACGTGCCCGTGAAAACGCACGTGCGGTTCGCGGGGTGCTCACCACGGACATCTGGGAGGTGGTGAACAACATCTGGCTAGAGGCGCGAAGCATGGTGAAGGATGGTAGTTTTGTGAAAGAGCCTGCGCGCGTCTTTGAATGGGTGAAGCTTCAGTCGCATCTGTTTCGTGGTGTCACGATTGGAACCTTGCTTAAAGACGAAGCCTTCTATTTCGTGCGCACTGGCACGTTTTTAGAGCGCGCCGATAACACCGCCCGAATTCTTGATGTGAAGTATCTGATGGTGCAGGATGACTTTGAAGAGCGTGCGGACTTTTATTTTTGGTCATCCCTTCTTCGGTCGGTGTCCGCCTATGAAATTTATCGAAAGGTCTACCGCGACAGCTTCACGCCCGTGCGTATTGCTGAAC
Organism: Burkholderiales bacterium; assembly: GCA_030834045.1. Lineage (GTDB taxonomy): Bacteria > Pseudomonadota > Gammaproteobacteria > Burkholderiales > Burkholderiaceae_A > Hahnella. Next base: position 5,721 of record JAURFZ010000019.1, on the reverse strand, counting down.
TTCTTATTCAACGCGGTGACATGCCGCGCTCGCTTCGAGCCTGCCTGGATGAACTTCTGATGAATCTTAGTCATGTCAGTAGCCCGGGCCGACAGAAGGCTCTTAAACAGGCCGGTCGTATACGTTCAAACCTTGAGTACCTCAGCATCGATGAAACCTTTCAAGACCAGATGCACGAGTTCTTAAAGCAGTTCGTAACCCAGGTGAATGAACTTGGTGTCATTATTAGTCATGAGTTTCTTGTTCCACTTGAAGCATCCTCAGGCACTACCGATTAGAATGCTCTCATGACCTACTGTGTATCCGCTGTTTTAGACCAAGGCCTTGTGTTTTTATCCGACTCGCGCACCAATGCCGGGATGGACCAAATCTCCACCTATCGCAAAATGACGGTCTTTGAGAGGGCGGGCGATCGGGTGGTCGTGCTGCTTACCTCTGGGAATTTATCCATCTCTCAGAATGTTATCGAGATCCTTAGCCATGGTCCTCTGTCAGACAGGATGTGGTCGGCTTCCAGCATGGCTGATATCTCGGTGGTGGTGGGCGAGGCTCTGCGCCAACTTCATCAGCGCGATCAGATGGCCCTAAACGGCTTCGGCCTTGAGTTTAATTGCAGCTTTCTTGTGGGAGGCCAGATTCGTGGTGAGCGTTGCCGCCTCTTTAATGTCTACACCGCGGGTAATTTTATTGAGACCTCTCCTGAGAGCCATTATTTTCAGCTAGGCGAGTCGAAGTACGGCAAGCCCGTGCTCGACCGTGTTCTTAAACCCGAGACCTCGCTTGATGACGCCACGAAATGCCTGCTTATATCAATGGACTCCACGCTGAAGTCCAACCTGTCGGTGGGCCTTCCGCTTGATCTTTTGGTGTACGAAACAGACGCTCTTGCCGTCTCAAGGGTCGCGAAAATCAACGAGGGCAATGCCTATTTTGAAGGCATTCGTTCGCGCTGGGGCAAACTGCTGCAAGATGCCTTCCACGACCTTCCCGACCCCGACTGGCAGAGCATCGCGAGCGACAAATCCAAAAGTGTCTTCTTTGCCTCCATGTTTCACCAGGAGCAGCAGTAGTTTTATCGCTTTTCCCGCTTTCACCGCCCTCATCGTGTAGACGACATCATGCTTATTCTCTTATCGCCTGCAAAAACACTTGATTTTGAGACCCCCCTGCCCAAGCAGGCCCAGGAACTCGAGGTAACGAAGCCCGCTCTTATGAGTCAGGCTGCAGAGCTCGTTAAGCTTCTTCAGCCCATGCCCGCTGTGGAGCTTGAAAAGCTCATGGGTGTAAGTCCCAAGCTTGCCAGTCTCAATGCTGAACGGTTCTCGCAGTGGTCGGCACGTCCGAAATCAAGCGCTGTTCGACCCGCAGTTTTTGCCTTCAATGGGGACGTTTACGAAGGCCTTCAGGCCTCAAGCCTTACCAAGGCCCAGCTTGAAGACGCCCAGAGCCGGCTTCGTATGCTCTCGGGGCTTTATGGTGTCTTGCGGCCCATGGACGCCTTTCAGGCCTATCGGCTCGAAATGGGCACCTCGCTTAAGGGCCATGCAGGGGGTAAGGCTTTCTCCAGCCTCTACGATTACTGGGGCCTCCAGCTGGTTGAGGCGCTTGGTGAAGAGCTTGCCGGGCTAGGTCCCAACCCATGCGTGCTCAACCTTGCCTCAGACGAATACTTTAAGGCTGCGCAGGGTCTTCATAAGCACCAGGTTAACGACAAGCCGGTGCAGGTGATTAGTCCCGTCTTTCAAGATGAGAAGGCAGGCAAGTTCAAAGTTATAAGCTTTTATGCCAAGCGAGCAAGAGGGCTTATGGCGCGTTTCGTTCTGCAAAAGCGTGTGCGTAAGCCCGAGCAACTGCAAGCCTTCAACCTTGAGGGCTACCGGTTCGATGCCCAGTCCTCCAAGCCCCTGCAGCCTGTGTTTCGGCGTACCGAGGCCGATACGAACGGCCTGGGTTAAATAGGCGGAATAATTTGTGGCTCGGGTTCGAGCCACAGACCGAAGCGTGCCATGACGGCCTCTTGGATTTCATGGGCGAGGCCCAGAACATCACGGGCTGTCGCCGCACCCAGATTGGTTAAAACAAGCGCATGGTCTGCAGACACAGCTGCCTCGCCCCGCTGAACACCTTTCATCCCAGCAGACTCAATAAGCCAGCCCGCACTCAGCTTGGTCTGATTGTTCTGATGGAAAACGGGTAGCCCTGGGTTCTGCGAGGCCAATGCCTTCGCGAACTCTTCGCTGACCACAGGGTTCTTAAAAAAGCTGCCAACATTACCAACCTCGTTGGGGTCGGGAAGTTTTTCTTTGCGCAGCGAGATGACCGCATGGGCCACCTGCATGGGCAACGGGGGCTGGGTAACGCCAAGCTCGGCAAGCCTTTCAGTGATCCCTTTGTAGCTCAAAATGGGCTGGGTCTTTGTGGCGGGCGCGAGGGCGAAGTCAACCGCTGTAATAAAAAAACGAGGTCTATTCCACGGCCCTTGAAAGTTAATCTCTTTAAAAAGGCTGTGCCGGTAGCCAAACTGACAGCTTTCGGTAGGAAAGACAACATGGTCGTGGCGCTCGAAGTCCCAGGCATGAACGGCCTCAATACGTTCACCCACTTCCACGCCGTAGGCGCCAATGTTTTGAATGGGCGCAGCGCCCACCGTTCCAGGAATAAGCGCCAGGTTTTCCAAGCCACCCAGCCCATGGGCAAGGGTCCACATGACAAAGTCGTGCCAGTTCTCCCCACTTGCACAGCGCAGTCGGCTAAGCCCCTCGCGTGCGGGGAGCCGAACAATACCCTTGAGGCTTGATTGAACGCAGACCAAGGCAAGGGGCGCGTCTTGGCTTGACTGCAGAACCAGATTGCTTCCCCCGCCAAGAATAAAGCGATCTTTGTTGGTGATGGCCTGGCTGATGGCGGGCAGTTGTGTGGAACCCGTGACCCTTACAAGCTCATCGGTCCAGGCGGCAAGCCCGAGTGTATTGAGCGATTGAAGGGGTATGGGCATGGCGGTGGTCGTGGCGCGCTCGGGCGCGTATTCGTCTAGCTTAGACGCACATAGATGGGTGCAAATGGCACGGCCTGTGTAATGTCGATGAGCCCCTCTTTGGCAAGTTCAAGCAGGGCAAGAAAGTGAATAACAATGACGGCAATGCCTTTGCCCGGCGCAATAGGTTCTGAGAAAAGCTCGCGAAATTCTATGAAGCGTTGATTTTTCAAGGCCTTTAAAATACGTGCCATGTGCTCGCGCACCGAGAGCGCCTCACGACTAATGTGATGATGTGCGACCAGCCTTGCGCGCCGTACAAGGTCACGCCAAGCTGCCTGAAGGTCGACTGGGTCAATGTTGGGGAGCCTCGGCATACTCTGCTCAAGATAAACCTGGGCTGCCACGACATCGCGGCCAAGCTGCGGAATGGCATCAATTTTATGGGCAGCAAGCTTAATCTTTTCGTATTCGAGAAGGCGGCGAACAAGCTCAGCTCTCGGATCGGCAACGTCCTCCTCGCCATCTCTGGGCCTTACAGGAAGTAGCAAGCGAGACTTAATTTCAATAAGCATGGCCGCCATGAGAAGGTATTCGGCTGCAAGCTCAAGATTGGTCAAGCGCACCTCATCGATGTAGCGAAGGTACTGCTGTGTCACCTCCACCATGGGAATGTCCAGAATGTTGAAGTTCTGGCGACGAATGAGGTAGAGCAGAAGGTCGAGCGGCCCTTCGAAGGCCTCGAGAATAATCTCGAGGGCGTCGGGCGGAATGTAAAGATCTTTGGGAAGGTCTAGAAACGGCTGGCCATAAAGCCTCGCAATGGCATCGGCTGGAATAAGCCCTTCTGCCCCTACCTCACTGAGGCTGGTAGACATAAGCCTTTTGTGCAACTTTGGCCTTCTGGCCCCGCTGCATCTCGTCAAGCTTGACCGCCGGGCGGTCCCAAAGCCGAAGTCGGCCTTGCACCTGGCGTGCTTCAAGCTGAGGGTCTTGCGCTTTTAGCTCTGTAAGAAACTTGGTGATGTCCGACTCGTAATGGGGGCGACTAAGACGCATGGGGCAGCCTGTTGGGTAACTTAGCCCTGTATGTTCGCATGAATTAAGGAATCAATCTGACTGCGGTCGACCCGGCCAAACAAATGACCAAACGGTTCAACCTGGGTGACTGGCGGGCGGTCGACTTCGCTCCAAAGCCAGGCCTGATCGCCTTGTGCCCGTTGGAGGCCAAAGACGTCCTCGCGCGCCCGCTGGCAGACCACTGGAAGCATAGGCTGCAATAAAACGCAGAGCCGGGCAAAGCAGCGTAGGCTGGTTGAGCAGACACGGTGTAGCTTAGGCAGGTCGCTGGCCTCACTTGACTTGGCAAGCTCCCAGGGTTTGAACTGATCAATGTAGGTGTTCACAGCGTCCATAAGCGAGCTGATCTCCCGGGTTGCCCTAGCCGTGTCTCGGGCCTCGTAGGCCTCGGCGATGGCAGGCGCGCGCGCAATAAACAAAGCCTCCAGCGCCTGGTGGTCGTCCACGGCCAAGCCACCTGCTTGCAAGGTCTCGGGCCTTGCATCATCAAGAAGCTGCCCTTCAAAAACCTTGCGTACAAAACCCGCTGTTCGGCTTGCGATGTTTGCAAACTTTCCAACCAGGTCGCTGTTAACCCGGGCGATAAAGTCGCTGAAGTTAAGGTCAAGGTCTTCAAGGCTTCCATTAAGCTTGCAGGCGAAGTAGTACCTTAGCCATTCGGGGTTTAGCCCTTCTTTTAGATAACTCTCAGCCGTAATAAAGGTGCCGCGCGATTTACTCATCTTCGCGCCATCCACGGTAAGAAATCCGTGGGCATAGACCCGCGAAGGCGGCCGAAAGCCGCCAAACTGCAACATGGCGGGCCAGAAGAGGGTGTGAAAATAAAGAATGTCTTTGCCAATGAAGTGGACTTGTTCGACTGTGGAGTCTGGGGCTGTGAAGGCGTTGAAGTCTCGCCCATTCTTGGCGCACCAGTTCTTTAGCCCTGCGTAATAGCCAATCGGCGCATCAAGCCAGACGTAGAAATACTTTCCTGGTGCACCCGGAATCTCAAAGCCAAAATAGGGGGCATCTCGGGAGATATCCCAGTCGCCAAGCTCGGACTCCTCAGGGTCGTCGCCCGAGCCAAGCCATTCCCGTAACTTGTTCGCAGCCTCGGGCTGCAGTCGGTTGTCTTGCAATGCCCACTGCCTTAAAAACTGAACGCATCTAGGGTCGGACAATTTAAAAAAATGGTGCTCGCTCTGTCGGGTCTCGGGCTTTGCCCCCGACACAGCGGAGATAGGGTTTTTTAGATCGGTGGGGGAATAAGTGGCCCCGCAGGCCTCGCAGGAGTCGCCGTACTGATCAGCCGCCCCGCATCGCGGGCAGTCCCCTTTAATAAAACGGTCGGGAAGAAACATGCTCTTCACTGGGTCGTACATCTGGTCAATCTGTCGAATTTCAATGAGGCCTTGGGCATGCAAGGCCTTGTAAATGCCTTCGGCAAGCTCTCGGTTCTCTTCGGAATGCGTGGTGTAGTAGTGGTCAAACTTCACCCCAAACCCTGAGAAGTCACGAAAATGCTCGGTCCAGACCCTGTCAATCAGGGCCTCGGGTGAGATTCCTTCTTTTTCTGCTCTCAACATGACGGGCGTGCCATGGGTGTCGTCTGCGCAAATGTAGACAAGCTCGTTACCCAACATGCGCTGAAACCGTGCCCAGATATCGGTCTGAATGTATTCCAC
>JAURFZ010000199.1 GCA_030834045.1 Burkholderiales bacterium | reverse complement strand
TGGGCGATCTTCCCGAGGGCCAGTGGCGAGCCTTACTGCCCCACGAAAAGTTCTAGAAGCGCCCCTTGGTTTTAGAACCCGAAGTGGCTATTTAGCAAAGAGCCGATCGGGCTGAGCCATAGCCTTAAACTCAATGGCATTGCCCGAGGGGTCAAGAAAGAACATGGTGGCCTGTTCACCAACCTCGCCCTTAAAACGAATGTAGGGCTCAATAATGAACTTCACTTTGGCCTGGGTAAGCCGATCGGCAAGGCTCTGCCACTCGGGCATGGAGAGCACCACCCCAAAATGGCGCACCGGAACATCGTGGTTGTCAACGGAACTCTCTGCCCCATGCCCGGCCTGCCCTTGTGCAAGATGGGCCACTATCTGGTGCCCATAGAAATTAAAATCGATCCACTCATCGGAGCTTCGACCCTCGGAGCAGCCAAGAAGCCCCCCGTAAAACTCCCGTGCCTGCTGAAGGTCATCAACAGGAAATGCCATATGAAAAGGATGCAGGGCAGCGGCAGTTTGCATGACTAAGAGTCCTTCTAAAAATAGGAAGACAAGCGCAGATTTAAACAGCAACGAAAAGATTAAGCCGAAGTGTAAGCCAGTTCAAATTCTGCCTGACTGAAGGTTTATCTGCCTGACTGAAGGATAATGTGGTCATGGTCAATTCATTTCACTTAACCATTCGCGAGGACATTCGTTTTCTTGGAAAGCTGCTTGGTGACACCCTTAAGGAACAAGAGGGGCTTGCCACCTATCAGCTCATCGAAAAAATTCGCCAGCTCAGCGTGGCCTACCGCCACCGAGACGACAGGCGAGCGGGGCTTGAACTCGATCGACGGTTGGCCCAGTTGTCCCCCGAGCAGACGGTCTCGGTGATTCGTGCCTTTAGTTATTTCTCGCACTTGGCCAACCTTGCCGAGGACCAGGCAAGGCTTGCCCAAGAAGACGATGAAACGCAGGGTCAGATTGCGCAGACCTTCCTTGCCCTGCGAGAAGAAGGCCTGCGCGGGACGAGACTTCGAGAGGCTCTTGCAGGCTGTTGTGTCTGGCCTGTGCTTACTGCGCACCCCACCGAGGTGCAGCGAAAAAGTGTGGTCGATACCGAGCGCCGCATTGCCAAGTTGCTTGGCGAGCGGCATGTGCTTAAGAAGTCCCAGGCCTCTGCAAGCCAGCAGAGCTTAAATGAACAGGCGCTGCGTGCAGAGCTTGTTCTGCTTTGGCAGACACGCATGCTGCGCATCGAAAAACTTTTAGTAAACGATGAGATTGAAAATGCACTCTCGTTTTACAAGACCACCTTCTTGCATGAACTTCCGAGGCTTCACAAAAGGGTCGAGCAGCTAAGCGGTCTTGAAAACCTGCCGCCCCTTGTGCAAATGGGCAACTGGATTGGTGGCGACCGAGACGGCAACCCGAATGTCACGGCCGAAACGCTTATTCGAACCGTGACGCGCCATGCCGAGACCGTGCTGCGCCACTACCTCCATGAAGTGCAACAGCTTAAGGCCGAGCTTTCGGTCTCTGAGCTTTTGCGCGGAACAACCAAGGCACTTCGTAGCCTTGCGGCAGCCGCCCATGACCCAAGTCAGCATCGTATCGACGAGCCCTATCGGCGCGCGCTTATTGGTATTTACGCCCGACTTGCTGCAACCCTGCAACGCCTCACAGGCGTTCAGGCCCTTGGCCATGCCGTAAGGCCAGCAGAGCCCTACCTGGATAGCGAGACCTTTGTTAAGGATCTTGAAGTCATTCGGCAAGCCCTTATGGCCCATCGAGGAGAGCGGCTATGTCGTGCTCGGCTTGAACCCCTTCTTCATGCTGCTCAAACCTTTGGCTTTCACCTGGCAAGCCACGACCTGCGGCAGAACTCCGATACCCATGAAGCCTGTATTCACGAGCTGTTGGTGCATGCCAAGATCCAGCCCAACTACCGTGGCCTTAGCGAACTGCATCGCCAGAAACTGTTGCTTGAGCTTCTTCAAGAGCCCCGGCCCCTTCGTATTCCGAGGGTTCGCTATTCGGAACAACTGGAGTCGGAGCTACGAATATTTGAGAAGGCCTTCGAAGCCCGTCAGGTCTTTGGGCCCAAGGTTATTCGGCATTGCATTGTTAGCCACACCGAGCAGGTCAGCGACCTTCTTGAGGTAATGGTCTTGCAAAAAGAGGTGGGCCTTATGAATGGCAGCCTTAAAAAGGCAAGGCTTGGTCTTATCCCGGTGCCCCTTTTCGAGACCATGGATGACCTTGATCGCTCCGAGCAGATCATGCGCGATCTCTACGCACTGCCTGGCATCGAAGCGCTGATTCAACGATCGGGCAGCGAGCAGGAGGTTATGTTGGGCTACTCCGACAGCAACAAAGACTCCGGCTTCCTCTCCAGTAACTGGGAGATCCACCAGGCCCAAATCGCTCTGCAGCAGTTAGCGAGACGCCATGACGTCTGCCTGCGCCTCTTCCACGGCCGCGGAGGCTCCGTGGGA
>JAURFZ010000198.1 GCA_030834045.1 Burkholderiales bacterium | reverse complement strand
AACTATCGCAAAAAGTAAAGACACCGTTCAATTTCGGTGACAGTTCACTCAATACCAAGGGAAGCCTCTAAAAAGTAAACTGTCACCGGTTTAGGGCCAGAAGACCAATTAACACCAGCGCAACCAGAACCCATCCCAGTCGGTCGGCCCAGCGTGCCAGCCACTGCTCCATGGGTGCACCACCCCACTTCATTAAGGCGGCCACCAGAAAGAACCGGCCACCACGGCCTAGTGTTGAAGCAATCACAAAAGGAAAGACGGCCATGGAGGCAGCACCTGCCGCAATGGTGAAGACCTTGTAAGGAATGGGCGAGAAGCCAGCAAGCAGGACAGCCCAGACACCGTAATCGGCAAACCACTGCTGGGCAAGGCCATAGGCCTGAGCGTACTGCGACTCCAAAAGCCAAGGAAGGACCATTTCCATTGCCCAAAGGCCAATGAAATACCCCAAGAGGCCGCCAAGCACCGAACTGACGGTTGTGACAAAGGCCAGCCAGTAAGCCCGTTGCGGCTGCGCCAGGCACATGGGTGCGAGCATGACGTCGGGTGGAATGGGAAAAAAGGACGACTCTGAAAAACTAAGCGCCGCCAGGTAGCCCGTTGCCCGGGGATGACGCGACCAGCCCATGACGTGCTGATAGAGGTTCGAAAAGAGTCTGCCCACGCCGTGCATCATACAATCGCACGATGTTAAAGCCTGCGTCCGAGCTGCAGTTTCAGTCCAAGCAAGAGGCCTTTCGTCGCGGCGTGCGGCTTGCCATCGGTGCACCCGCTGGCGTCCTGTTTGCGGGCTACATTGGCTTTGGCGCCCTGTGTCACAGCCTCAATTTGTCACTATGGACCGCCGCGGGGTCGGCCTTTTTCGTTTACGCCCTGCCCGGCCAAATGGTCATGGCCGAGATGTTTGCCCTTGGTGCAACCACGCTGCTCACCACCTTAGCTGTGGGTCTTACCGCCTCTCGGTTTCTTCCTATGACTCTCACGGTGCTTCCCCAGTTCGATGGCGAGCACCGAGGCTCAAAAAGTCTGTATGTCATGGTGCACTTTCTGGCCATGACCAGCTGGGCCGTGGCCATGCGCGACCTTCCCAGAATGGAGCCGCAGTATCGCCAGGCCTACTTCTGGGGCATTGGGCTTGTCTGCTGGGGTGTCTGTGCGCCGGGCTCAGTTATTGGTTACCTAATTGCAGATCAAGTCCCCATGCCGCTCACCATGGCCCTGGTGTTTCTCAACCCCTTGTTTTTTATGTTGAGCTTTACCGAGGTTCGACCAACTGCCTATCGACTGGCCATTTTGCTTGGAAGCCTGCTAGGGCCTCTTAGCCACAGCATCCTGCCCGACTACAGTCTGCTTATTTCTGGGCTTGTGGGTGGCAGCCTGGCCTATCTGGTTATTCATCGAAAACGTTCAGGCTAAACCGACAACCATGAGCTACGAACTCAGCGTGTTGCTTGGAACTATTTTTGCGACCTACCTTTGGCGAGGGCTGGGTGTCTTGCTTTCCGGTCGTATCAATGTGGAGACCGAATTCTTCAAATGGGTAACGTGCGTTACCTACGCGATGGTGGCCGCCCTTGTGGTCCGCATTATTATTCTGCCTGTTGGCCTTTTGGAAGAAGTCCCCTTGGCTGTTCGGCTTGTCGCTCTTTTAGTTGCGGTGTTTGTCATGATGCGACTGCCACGGCCCTGGGGTGGCCTGGTTCCAGGACTGCTGGTAGGCTCTGGCTTAGTTGCCCTAGGCTACAGTCTGAGTCAGGTCACCTAGGCCTATAGACTCTTCACAATAAGGCTTGTCCGTTCCGATCGATGACCGAAATTCTCGCCCCCTTCATTGCCGCAGTTTTACTTGCCTATCTTCTTGAGCCTGCGGCCTCGCACCTTACCCAAAAGGGCCTGCCGCGCAGCCTTTCAAGTCTGATTGCCATTGCCATGGGCATGCTGCTTGGTATTGGCCTGATTCTCGTTGCTGCTCCTGTAATAGAGAATGAGCTCAATAGCCTAAGGGAGCGCTTTCCCGATGCGGCCGTGCGGCTCTATGGTCTTGTCTACCCCTACCTGATTGAAGCCGGACTTCCTGTGGACGACAGCCAGGCCTTAAGAGCCAAGATTATTCAGCTGCTCCAAGGCCAGTCCTCGGCGGTTTCTCAAACGGTCTTTGCCACCCTGCAGTCAGGGCTTGGCATGGTTGCAGCCCTGTTGGGTTGGATTGTCCTAGTGCCTGTGCTGCTCTTCTTCCTTATTAAAGACTGGTCAAGCATCTGGGCCAATGCCCTTGCTCTTGTTCCCAGCTCCAGACGGGGCTACCTTCGCGAGACAACGCTCGAGATTCACACAACACTTCAGAACTACCTCCGCGGCCAGGGCATGCTCATTGTGGCGATGGCCAGCTTCTATTGCCTGGGCTTATTAATTGCTGGTCTCTCAAGCTGGTTTTCCATTGGGCTCTTATCAGGGCTACTGGTCTTTGTGCCCTACATTG
>JAURFZ010000197.1 GCA_030834045.1 Burkholderiales bacterium | reverse complement strand
CATTACGACGGCTGTTAAAACAGGGCTGAAGCCTTTGGGATTCTGGCAAAAAACCTCGAGACCCCACGCCTCAACGGCAGCGCGGGTGGCCGTTGCATGCCGAATATGCCGCTTAAAGACGTTATCGAGCCCTTCTTCGTAGAGCATGTCAAGGGCTTCGGCAAGGCCGTAAAGCAGATTGGTTGACGGTGTGCTGGGCCAAAACCCTTTCTCGTTAGCCACCAAGATTTCATCCCACGCCCAATACGACTTAGGTATTGTGGAAGAACGGCTTGCCGCAATGGCCTTGTCGCTTACCGCATTAAAGGCAATGCCCGGGGGCAGCATAAGGCCCTTTTGAGAACCAGAGACGGTAACGTCCACTCCCCATTCATCATGCTGAAAATTAACGGAGCCCATCGACGAGATGGTGTCCACCAAGAGCAAAGCGGGGTGCTTGGCATTGTCGAGTGCCGCCCGTACAGCAGGTATGTCGGCTGTAAGCCCTGTGGATGTCTCGTTATGAACAACGCAGACTGCTTTAATAGAGTGGGAGGAGTCTTGGCGAAGTCGTTCCTCAATTTGGTTTGCGTCAACCCCCTGCCTCCAGTCCCCCTCCATGACCTCGGGCTTTAGACCCATTCGATCGGCGAGGCGCTTCCACAAAGCCGCGAAATGCCCAGCCTCGTACATAAGTACATGATCACCGGGGTTAAGCACATTAACGAGTGCGGCCTCCCAGGCACCGGTACCTGACGACGGGTAGATTACGACCGGGTTGCGAGTGCCAAAGACAGGGCGGATGGCCTCGAGGATTTTTAAGCCAAGCTGCTGGAATTCGGGCCCTCGATGGTCAATCGTTGGGAAATCAATTGACCTTAAAACACGATCGGGGACATTGCTTGGGCCTGGTATTTGCAGAAAATGGCGGCCCTGACCCACCCGATTAAGGCCCACCCGAGGATTGATTGCCTGAGGAAAATCGCGCTGCATATAAAAAAGACCCCTTAGAAAGTTTTATATCCGCAAATGGTATACGGTATACAAAAGCTTTGCTTAGTATGTTGAGCAACCGGGGCTGCGTCAAATGGGGCAAACCCTGGTTTCGCTAAACTAAATTAATACAAAGGCACCCTTCAATTTAGGCTCAAGAGCTGTATTATGTATACAAATTTTTAAAAGTCATACGTTATCGTCATCGTGCCTGTCTCAAAGTCGAACGTAGTGGGTGGGCACACAGATATTGAAGCTGGGTTACATGAGCGTAAATGAGCGTGAAGCTGGGTTCTATTTCTAAGGTCAATCCAATTAAACGAGAGGGTCTTCACCAGGCCGTAGTAATCCGCCTGCGTGACGCCATTGTTGAAGGAAGGATAAGCCCTGGCTCTCGGTTGAGTGAGCGAATGCTTTGCGAGCAAATGGGGGTGTCGCGCACTCCCATGCGCGAGGCATTCAAGGTGCTTGCCGGCGAGAACCTCATTCATATTCTGCCCAATAAGGGCGCGGTGGTTCCTCGAATGTCCATTGAAGAGGTAATACAGACCTTCGAGGTCATTGCCGCCCTTGAGGGACTTTCTGGGCAGTTGGCCGCCCAAAGGGCGAGCCCCGAGCAGCTTCTTAGAGTTCAAAAACTTCAGTCAGACATGGAGGCGGCCCACCAACGTGGGAATCTATCGCGCTACTACAGCTTAAATTCCGACATTCATTCACTTATCGCTGAGGCCTCGCACAACCCTGTGCTCAAAGAAAACTACTGTGCCATCAACGCTCGGCTTCAGTCCTTACGGTTTCGATCTAACCTGAATCAGTCGAAGTGGGATAAGGCCGTGCGTGAGCATGCTCAAATTGCCCGTGCCCTTACGAGACGTGATGGCGAGAAGCTTGCAACCCTTTTAATAGCTCACCTGAAGGCCAAGTGCGACATCGTAGTGGACCTTTTAAAGGAAGAGCAGTTACAGAGCGAGCAGACAAAATGAATGCCCCACAACGTCCTAATACACTTACCAACCCTAGGCAGCCCCAGGAGCGATCGAGCTCGCGTCTTGCAAAGCGACTAAGACGGGAGGTACGTGGCGATATCCATTTTGATGAGGCCGCGTGTGGACGCTACAGCACCGATGCCTCTATCTATCAGATCATGCCCTTGGGTGTTGTACTTCCAAAGACAGCTTTCGATCTGCGAATTGCGCTTGATATTGCCCGTGATGAGGGCGTTGCAGTGCTTCCTCGCGGCGCGGGAACCTCGCAGTGCGGCCAGACCGTTGGCGAGGCCTTGGTTATTGATACAAGTAAATACCTGTGCTCTTTAACCCACCTTGACACTGAGAACCAGTCCGCAGTTGTTCAGCCGGGCCTGGTGCTTGACCACCTCAATGCGCGGCTAAAACCCAAAGGGTTGTGGTTTCCCGTGGATGTCTCGACAGCAGCCCAGTGCACTCTGGGAGGCATGACCGGCAACAACTCATGCGGCTCACGGTCGCTTCATTACGGCAACATGGTGCATAACGTTCTGGGTATTGACGCCATTCTT
>JAURFZ010000196.1 GCA_030834045.1 Burkholderiales bacterium | reverse complement strand
GGCAAGCTTGCCTCCCACATGCGACTGAACCTCATACTGCAGCTCAACGCCTTGATCATTCGGAATCAACTGAACCTTTGAGCTGCCCTTGCCAAAACCGGCAACACCACCCTGCGCCTCGAAGTGAATGACGTAAGAGCTTGGCGGAACAACATCTGCAAGCGTGACTGTTCCCGAAAACTTAGCGGCCACCGGGCCGATACGAATAGAAACGCCCATGGCGTACTGCAGGTCGGTTACCGCTTCAAACCTGTCGCAGCCAGGAATGCAGGCCTTAAGCATCTCAGGGTCGTTCAGTGCCTGCCAGGCCTGCTCGGGTGAGGCGGCCAGCTGGCGTGTTCCATTCATCTGCATAACGAATCTCGTCCTAATAATTGTTCGACGGCCTGCGAAAAGACCTCGAGACTCTCGAGGTTATGCACGGCCATCATGGAATCACTGAAGCGTGCCAGAGTGGAGGCACCGGCCGCAAGGGGTTGATAACCCGAATAGCGCAACAATGGATTAAGCCACAGAAGGCGGCCTGCCACCGAGCGCAGCCAACGCAGCCCTTCGTTGAGCTGTCCAGGCTCTCCAGTGTCAAGGCCATCAGTAATTACAAGAACCAGGCTACGCCGGCCGACAAAGGCCGCACGGTGCTTGGCACGAAGTTCTTGCAGGCTTTGCGCCATACGTGTCCCACCGGCATAGTCCGGAATGGCCTGGGCCGCCTCTAGAAGCATCAGGTCGGTATCGGGCTGACGAAAGACCTTCGATAACGGTGTTAAGCGACTGCCAAAGGCAAAGACATAAGGCTTGCTGACATGCGTTGCCGCATGAAGAAACGACAGGATCATTCGCGCATAGCGCTCCATAGAGCCCGAGATATCGATAAGTATCACCAAAGGCATCGGGCGACGCATTGGCTCCTGGTAGCCAAGCCGAAGCATCTCACCATAACTTCGGTGCGCCCTGCGGGCTGTTTCGCGCCAGTCGGTCTGACGACCACGCATGGAGGACGCTTGACGCCGGCTTTTATAGCGAGGCAGACAAAGCGGAATACGACGGGCAAGCTGCTGAACTCTTAGAGCCTCTGATGCCGAGAGCTGCTCGAAATCAGCCTGGCGAAGGCGGTCGAGCTCGCTCATCGTCATGGCCATGTCAATTTCAAACGTCTGCTCGTTTTGTTCGGTGCTGCGAAGGGACGCCTTTTCAGACGGTGAGCGAAGGGCCTCTTGGCTACGGGGCCTTCGCACGGGGCGCTCCCCTGCCTTGTTCGGGGGCAGAAGCTGCGCCATAAGCTGCCTGGCCATATCCGGATTACGAAAGACGGCATCAAAGAGCTCGTAGAAAACAATGCGGTCCTCTGGCCGGCTTACCAAAACCGCCTCAAGCGCTGCACGCACTTCATCACGCCTACCAATATCCACAAAGCCTAAGGCCTGCTGGGCCAGTGCAATACGACGACTGTCTACAGCAAGCCCGGCCCGGCGTAAGGTTCTGCAAAAGCCAAAAACGTTATCGGCAAGCTTGTTTTGAAGGGCATCACCAAGCGCCATAACCGAAGACCTTTATGCAGCTTTGGCTGGTGTTAAGAGCTCATCAATGAGGGGCTGCAGAGCCATGATATCGTCGCGCTGCTTGAATAAAACGCCCGCGGTGGACTCCACAATTTCGGGGTCAAGCCGCAAGGCATTAAGGGCAACCAAGGCCTTGGCCCAGTCAACCGACTCGGCAACGCCTGGCGCCCTTGAAAAGGCATTGGTGAACGGCTGGCTGCGCAGTCGTGCAACAAAGTCTGACACCTGCTGGGCAAGCTGCTCGCTGGCTTGCGGCACCTGACTTTTTACAATTGCAAGCTCGCGATCGCGGTCGGGAAACTCCATCCAGTGGAAAAGGCAACGGCGCTTGACTGCATCGTTAAGATCGCGGGTGCGGTTGCTGGTAAGCAGGCTAATGGGGGGCCTGTCAGCCTTCACCGTGCCAAGCTCAGGAATAGACACCTGATACTCGCCCAGGTATTCCAGAAGAAATGCCTCAAACGGTTCATCGGCCCGGTCCACTTCATCAATAAGAAGAATTACCCCGGGTGCCTTGGCACGAAGTGCTTTAAGCAGCGGACGCTCAATAAGGTAGGCATTCGAATAAAGCTCGCGTTCAATTTGCTCGGCAGACTGATGCTGCTCGCTTAACCTTAAATGAAGCATTTGCGCAGCATGGTTCCATTCATACAGCGCATCGCGATGGTCAAGCCCGTCATAACACTGAAGCCGAACAAGCTCACGTCCTAAAAGCTGACTTAACGCCTTCGCTAGCTCGGTTTTACCAACGCCAGGGTCGCCTTCAAGAAGTAAAGGCCTGCCCAAACCCACAGCCAAATGGATAGCCGTCGCTAGGCGAAGGTCGGCGAAATACCCCACCGACCGCAGGGCCTCGACCCACTGAGGGGCAGAGGCCGGAATAGCCTTCGTCATGCCAGAGCCTGCTCGACCGCCCTTTGGGTTTGAACTGTAATTAAGGCAGCGCGGTAGTC
>JAURFZ010000195.1 GCA_030834045.1 Burkholderiales bacterium | reverse complement strand
TAAGAGTGCTGTGCGAGGCGAGGCGATGGCTTGGCGAGGCAATAAATGCATGAGGATGATCGGCGAAGGCCTGAGCAACAACGTCGAGATCTTTTGGAGGCTTGCCCATGATGGCGATATCAATCGTATCTTCTCGCATGAGCTTGATGAGGTCTTCACGGTTCCTAACCTCAATCACGACGCTCACACCCGGGTGGGTTTTGCGAAAACCCGCCAGGAGCTGCGGGAGGATGTAAATGGCAGTGCTGACAAGACCAATTGAAAGGTTTCCCGTCTCGACGCCTTGAAGCTTTGTCATCATTGACTCAGCTTCTTTGAGAGCACTTAAGATTCGACGGGCATACACCAAAAAGTACTCTCCGGCACTTGTAAGGCACACACCTCGACCCTCGCGCGTGAACAAAGAAATACTAAGATCAGCTTCAAGATCTTTCATTTGCATCGAAACCGCGGGGGCCGTCAGATGCAATTCCTCTGCCGCGCGTGCGAAGCTATTATGACGCGCTGCAGAAGTGAAAATACGAAGCTGCCGTATTGACAAGTTTTTCACTCAGCCCCTCCCCTGGCGCTGATTAAGTCGGTCTTATAGGTATTTATCAGCAAAACTTACTTTACCTGATAACCCCGTTTGCAAAAAATGGGGGCTCACTTTCGTTAGGAGACACCTTGAATCTGGTCATCTTTGATCTCGACGGCACGTTGATTGAGACGGCAGGAGAGATTGGTCTTGCTGCAAACCGCACACTCGAGGACTTCGAGCTTGGGCCGGTCAGCGACTCCGACGTTCGTCGTTGGATTGGCCATGGAACGGGCTGGTTGATGAAGCAGGCCTGGTTGGATAAGGGTCAAGACCCAGAAGCTGACAGCGTCAAGTGGGATCGGGTTATGGAGCGTTTCGTTCATCACTATTTCGAGACAGCGGGCTCGCAAAGCTACCCTTACCCCCATGTCATGGAAACTTTAGCCAGGCTTGGGGAAATGGGCGTTAAGCGGGCAATTCTTACAAACAAAGAAGGCCGTTTCACAGATCGTGTTCTTGCCGCCCATGGGCTTGATAAGACACTTCTCGATGGGGTGGTTTCTGGCGATACCTTACCGGTTAAAAAGCCAAACCCGGCTGGTATCCACCATCTGCTGAGCCAATTCAATATTGGAATTCAGAACGCCTTGTTTGTTGGTGATTCGGAAACCGATATTAAGACTGCTAAGGCTGCCAAGATGGTCTGTTGGGCGGTACCCTACGGGTACAACCATGGCAGGCCGATTGCTGATGAAAACCCGGATCGCGTTGTAGAGGATGTTCGTCCGGTAATCGAGTATTTTTCCGCGCTTCAGACGATTGCGAGAGCGCAACAACACTAGAAGGGAAGACCTATGGCACTTATTTCACTACGACAACTTCTTGACCATGCAGCCGAGCATCGTTACGGACTGCCTGCTTTCAACGTCAATAATATGGAGCAGATTCACGCCATCATGCAGGCAGCCCACGAGGTGGATAGCCCCGTGATACTTCAGGCCTCCGCAGGAGCTAGGAAGTATGCGGGCGAGCCCTTCCTTCGTCGTCTCGTTGAGGCAGCAATTGAGCAGTACCCCCACATTCCAGTTTGCATGCACCAAGACCACGGTGGGTCTCCCGCTGTTTGTCAGGCTTCCATTCGAAGTGGTTTCTCAAGTGTGATGATGGATGGGTCTTTGAAGGAAGACATGAAGACGCCCTCCGACTATGGCTACAACGTCAATGTCACCAGTCGGGTCGTCGAGATGGCCCATGCCGTTGGCGTGTCTGTAGAGGGAGAGCTTGGCTGTCTGGGTTCGCTTGAAACGGGAACAGCCGGTGAAGAGGATGGCGTTGGGGCCGAAGGAGTACTCGATCACTCCCAGTTGTTAACCGATCCCGATGAGGCGGCCGACTTTGTTGCCAAGACGCAGGTCGATGCCCTTGCCATTGCCATTGGCACAAGCCACGGCGCCTATAAGTTCAGTCGCCCACCCACAGGCGATATTCTTGCCATTGGACGCATTAAAGAAATTCATGCGCGCATACCCAACACTCATTTGGTGATGCACGGCTCGTCTAGCGTCCCTCAGGAATGGCTTGAAACCATTCGCAGTTACGGGGGCGAAATTAAAGAGACCTATGGCGTACCTGTTGAGGAGATCGTTGAAGGCATCAAGCACGGCGTACGCAAGGTAAACATCGATACCGATATTCGGCTTGCCATGACAGGTGCTATGCGCAAGCTTATGCATGCAACTCCTGAGGAGTTTGACCCAAGGGCGTTCTTCAAGGCGGCGACAGCCGCTGCAAAAGGGATCTGCAAGGCACGTTTTGAGGCATTTGGGTCCGCAGGAAAGGCATCGACGATACGTGTGATCCACATGGACACAATGGCAGGTCGTTATCTAAAAGGTGAACTTAAGGCGGTTGTGCATTAAGTCAGCCATGCTCCTCAACAATGCCCTTCCCAAGGCAGTCTTGTTTGATGTTGATGGAACCCTGGCCGAGACCGAGCAAGA
>JAURFZ010000194.1 GCA_030834045.1 Burkholderiales bacterium | reverse complement strand
AGTCGCCCTGGAAGTTACCAACAAAGCCGCCCGCCTCGGTAATAAGCAAGGACCCGGCTGCGGCATCCCAGGGCATAAGACCAAGCTCGAAAAAGGCGTCGTAGCGTCCAGCGGCAACGTAGGCAAGGTCGATGGCTGCCGCTCCAGGTCTGCGAAGGCCGGCGGCCTTGCTGCTAATTTCTTTAAACATGGCCAGGTAAGGGTCCATGTGTTCAAGCCGCTTGAACGGGAACCCTGTACCAATGAGGGCGCCTTCAATGCGGTCTTGGCGCGAGACACGCAGGCGTCGGTCGTTAAGAAAGGCGCCCTTGCCCTTCGATGCAATGAAGAGGTCATTGCGGCTTGGGTCAAAGACGACCGCCTGGGTAATCTGGCCCTTATGCATCAATGCAATGGAGACCGCATAAACCGGCATGCCGTGGATGAAGTTTGTGGTGCCATCGAGGGGGTCGATGACCCAGATGAATTCAGGCGGGTTGTCCTGATTAACCTCGCCTGTTGCGCCACTGGTGAGTCCCGACTCTTCGCCAAGAAAGCCATGGCCGGGAAAGGCCTGCGAAAGCGTCTCGATAATGACCCTCTCACAGGCTTCATCCACTTCCGTGACAAAATCGTTTTCGTCCTTTTGACTAATTCGAACACGGTCGATATCAAGGCTTGCGCGATTAATTAACGTGCCAGCCTTGCGTGCGGCTTTCACCGCAATATTGAGCATTGGATGCATAAGAGTGAATTTTCAAAGAGCAACACCTAGTGTAGAGCAAGGCCAAGATCCTCCAGGTCTTCAGGCCGTATTGGCGCGTGTGCACTGGGTATTGGTGAGCCCAAGTCATCCGGGTAATGTGGGCGCAACGGCTCGCGCGCTGAAGGTCACCGGATTTAATCAACTCTGGCAGGTGGACCGCAACCAGGCCCTGGCGGCTCAGCGACTGCTCGATCCTCAGGCTATAGCCATGGCCTCGGGTGCTGATGACCTTCTTCAAAAGGCTCACCATGCCCAGAGCCTGGATCAGGCCTTGCAGCCCTGTCTGCTAAGCCTTGCCTTTACGGCTAGGCCGCGCGAGTTCGAGCCTCCCAGGCGCTCTTTGCAGCAAGGGCTTAAAGAGGCCTTGGACCTCTTGCGCCTCTACCCTGAGGCCTCTGTGGCCATGGTCTTTGGTGCCGAGCGTGCAGGCCTTACCAACGACGAACTCATGAGCTGCAGCCGGGTCTGTGGCCTGGCGGTGAACCCTGGTTTTTCCTCGCTTAACCTTTCGCAGGCCGTGCAGGTGGTAGCCTACTTTCTAAGGCATCTGGTTATGCAAGAAGGCCTTGGTGATAAGGCGAAGGGTCAGGGGCAGGGAGAGGGAGAGGGAGAGAGTCAGGGACAGGGACCATCTGTGTCTGTCTCACCACCAGCGCTTGCGCCCGCGGCCTCTGTTCAGGCGCTCTACAGCACACTGCATCAGTTGGCCCTGGCCTCGGGCTATTTAGATCCGAAGGAGCCGGGCCGTTTTCGTGACCGTCTGCAAAGGCTCGCCTCACGCACCCAACTACTTGAGGACGAGTCGCAGCTTCTCCATGGGCTGAGCCGGGAGATTTTGAAGCGTCTTGGCTGAATACGGTAGGCTTGCATCCCATGCTCTCAACATTTTTTGAAGATCTCGACACGGTTCTTGAAAAAGACCCCGCCGCGCGTAATCGGTTTGAGGTCGCAACCTGCTATCCAGGGCTGCATGCCGTATGGTTTCACCGCCTCGCCCACGGGCTCTGGCAGTCAAACTGGGGGCCTTTGCGTTGGCTGGCCCGATTTACGAGCCTTGTTGCGCGTTGGCTGACCGGCATTGAAATTCATCCCGGTGCGCGGCTTGGGCGGCGCGTTTTTATCGACCATGGGCTCGGCGTTGTCATTGGTGAGACCGCCGAGGTCGGCGATGACTGCACCATCTATCAGGGGGTCACGCTTGGTGGCACGGCTTTAGAGCGCGGGTCTAAACGTCACCCCACGCTTGAGGCAGGTGTTGTTATTGGGGCTGGTGCAAAAGTGCTTGGCCCCTTCACGGTGGGCGAGGGTGCCAAGGTGGGCTCCAATGCTGTGGTTGTGAAGGCTGTCCCAAAGGGCGCTACGGTTGTAGGTATTCCCGCGCGGCTCGCAAGCGACGAGTTCGCGAAAGGCAGCGCCCCGGGGGACCACGAGAGCTTTGCAGCCTACGGGCTTAGCTCAGGGGTTCAAGACCCTCTGGATATTCTGATGCATCAGATGATGGAGGAGCTGAAGTCGCAACGGGCCGTTATTGAAGAGCTTCAAGACCAGCTTACGAAGTCGAAGCAGGCCAAGCCCTCCGAGGCTACGAAACCCTAATAATTTCAGGGCCTGCGTCAGTTAGCCGCAAAAATCCTCCCGTGCAGTCTGCTGCGCCAGGATCCGCCTGCGTCTCTTTGTTCGGCCTTGTATGCCAGTCGGGAATGACCCAGCGCATCATGCCTTCGGCCATTGGGTAACTGCCTGGCCGGTGGGTGTGACCATGAATAAGGCCAATGCACTCATGGTGATGCAGACGTCGCAGGCATTCATCCCGA
>JAURFZ010000193.1 GCA_030834045.1 Burkholderiales bacterium | reverse complement strand
TCATAGAACCCGACGACCGAGTGATCGTGAGGGTTGTTCGCTCAGAGATGGGGCAGGGCACCATTACGGGGCTCGCCCAGCTCGTTGCTGAAGAGCTTGAGTGCGACTGGTCCAAGGTGCAGGTCGAGTATCCAAGCCCCGGTGAGAGTCTTAGGCGTAAGGACATCTGGGGCTCCTTCTCTACAGGGGGAAGTCGGGGCATTCGAACCTCGGAAGATTATGTTCGTCGGGGCGGTGCAGTCGCTAGGCAAATGCTCGTTCAGGCAGCGGCAAATCAGTGGAGCGTTCCTATCGCGGAGTGTTTCGCAAGAACCAGCTTCGTTATGCATCGTCCTTCGGGGCGTAAGGCAAGTTTTGGCTCGCTCGCTACCCAGGCAGCGCAACTTCCCGTTCCAGACGCAAAAGCCATCGCACTGAAAGACCCGAAAGACTGGACGATTATTGGCAAGTCGATGAACCGGCTTGACAGCCTGGCAGACAAAGTGACCGGCGCTCAGATTTACGCGATTGACCTCAAGCTCCCCGGCATGCTTACAGCCACCATTCGACAGTGCCCTGTTTTTGGTGGAACGGTGAAGTCCTTTGATGCCTCTGCCGTCAGCGGTATGCCTGGTGTAAAAAAGGTTGTTCAGGTCGATAACAGGTCCGTTGCTGTAGTTGCAGACACTTATTGGCACGCCAAGAAGGCAATCGATAGGCTGCCCATCGCATGGAATGAAGGGCCCAATGCCAAGGTTCAGCAGGCGGACATTCTGAAGTCCTTGGAAGAGGGTCTTGCAAATAAGCAGGCCTTTATCGGCCTTCAAAAGGGAGACGCCCAGAGCGCGCTGAACGCCTCAAAGAAGACCATCGAGGCAAGTTACTTTTATCCATTTTTGAATCACGCCCCTCTTGAGCCTATGAATGCAACAGCGCTCTGGACATCGTCGTCCTGTAAGGCATGGGTGCCTACCCAAGATGGTCAAGCGTCAATGGCCGCAGTAATTGAAGCATCGGGATTGCCGGCGGCTCAATGCGATGTTGTGAAGGTAAACCTAGGGGGAGGCTTTGGTCGACGCGGCGCCTTTCAAGACTTCACAACCCAGGCGGTACTTGTGGCCAAACAAATGCCCGGTACTCCCGTTAAGCTCATCTGGTCTCGCGAGGAAGACATGACACAGGGGCGATACCACCCCATCATGATGGCGAAAATGAAGGCAAGCTTCAATGAGAACAAAGAGCTTACTGGTATTCAAATGCGGTTATCTGGCCAGTCTATCCTTGCTGCTGTCAGACCCGCAATTGTTGAGAAGAGCAAGGGCATGGACCCCTTGGTCTTTCAGGGTGTGGCCAAAGATGGTGAGCATGCCATTAGCTACGACTTCCCCAATATTGTGATTGACCACGCCATGCGTAATACCCATGTACCTCCTGGGTTCTGGCGGGGTGTGAATATCAACCAAAATGCCATTTTCATGGAGTGCTTTGTTGACGAGATGGCAGAGGTTGCGGGAATGGATCCGCTTGAGTTCCGGCGTAAGTACTCTGCAAATCGCCCGCGTACCCTTGCGGTTCTTAATGCAGTCGCAGAGCGTATGAACTGGTCATCAAAACCTAAGGCTGGTGTCTTTCGGGGTATTGCTCAGCAGTTTTCCTTCGGCAGTTATGTTGCAGCTGGCTGCGAGCTCTCGGTCACTGGCGGCAACAAAATTAAGATCCATCGCATTGTTGCGGCAACCGACCCAGGCTATGCGGTAAATCCGGCACAGATCGAACGGCAGGTCTCAGGCTCGTTTGTCTATGGCCTTTCCGCCCTTTTTGAGCAGGAGTGCACTGTAAAAGATGGTCGCATCGTACAGACCAACTTTGACTCCTTTGGCTCGGTGCGACTTGCGCAGATGCCACCGGTTGAGACCATTCTTCTTCAAGGTGGGGGGCCGAGCTGGGGTGGGGTTGGAGAACCAACCATTGCGGTTGCAGCCCCGGCAGTCCTAAATGCTTTCTATCAGGCCACTGGCCGTCGATTACGCACTGTACCGCTTAAGAACCTTGGTGTTACCCTGGTCTGAACGCGAGGCGAATTAAAACAATGCAGCGCAGAGCATTCTTTAAAAACGCCTTTGCTGTTGGTGGCGGCCTGAGCATGTGGGGCTACTCGGGCCTAGCAGCGCTTGCCTCTCAGGCTGGGCCCGGCAGGGATATTCCCCAGGCAGTCCTGAGTTGGGCGAATGGCCAGCCCTTGCAGTATGGGCGGGTCCATCTTTCCTTGCCGCCACTTGTTGAAAATGGCTTCTTAGTTCGTATGTCGGTGCGTGTCGAGAGCCCCATGACGAAATCTGATCATGTGGAAGAACTGCGTATCTTCTCCGAGCTCAATCCATCGCCGTTTATTGCCAATTTCTTTCTTGGACCGCAGCTGCCCGAGGCCCGTGTCGAAACACGTATTCGGCTTGCGGATTCCCAGGCCGTGTGGGCGGTTGCTCGCACCAACACGGGCGATTTCTGGTGTTCGTATCAGCAGGTCATTGTCACACTCGCTGCCTGTGCAGGTTGATAAAAAGTGACAGGCCCTGTTGCCCATCGCGCTGCTTTGCAATTTCAGTCG
>JAURFZ010000192.1 GCA_030834045.1 Burkholderiales bacterium | reverse complement strand
GCAAGACGGCGTTCCAGGCTAGGGTTCCTGTCTAAAGAAGTAGGCAGTTCCGTCGATTCTAAAGTTATGGGTGTGGTTGAAAAGAACATCCAAGCGAATTTGAAACCACCAATGTTTGATTAAGGGAGTCTGGAATGAGAGCGATGAATCGGGGAATAGCAAGCTACGGGGAAGTAAAAGTTTCAACGGGTGTTGCCACTTCTGACAACATTCAGCTCATTCAGATGCTCTTTGACGGCCTGATGGAAAGTCTTCGTTCTGCCGAGGGTCAGATCGCCCGCGGCGCGATTGAGGACAAGGCGCGCAGTCTCGCCCGTGCTGGGAAAATTATCCTGGGCCTTCAGAGCGCGCTTGATTTCGAAAAGGGTGGCGAGATTGCGAAGAACCTTGATGAGCTTTACGGGTATGTGACCCGCCGTCTGCTTCATGTGAATTTGCACAACGACGTCGAGGCCTTGAAAGAGATCTCCGGGTTAATGGGGGAGATCCAGGGCGCCTGGTCTGCAGTGCCCAGCCTACTCGCCAAAAAACCCGAAGCCATGCGGATGGCGAGCTAGCAGTACACAGTTTCCTTCGAACGGCCCTACGGCCGGGGGTTTGAGTGACTTACAAGCGTCTTTAGGCAAGCCGCTCAACCCCGAAGCGCGAGGCATCGGCAGCCAGCCAATGGCTCGCAAAGGGTTCTGGCAGGCGCTGAAGATCTTCCGGATTCCCCAATAAGGCCCCCTGCTCCAAGGTGGTCTCTTTTGAAGAAAAAGGCACCGCCTGGTTGTTCGTGTCACGGGTCATGAGAAGGTCCGCTGTAATTTGACTTGGGTGTGAGAGCCCAGCAGCGCCCATCATCTCAGACAACATGTGGATGGTATTAGCATGGTAGCGGTAGACGCGCTCAGCCTTATCGGGGACAACCAAAGCGCGCTGCCGCACTGGGTCTTGTGTGGCAACGCCGGTTGGGCATGCGTCGGTGTGGCAGCTTCTGGACTGAATGCAGCCTATGGCAAACATGAAGCCTCTGGCTGAGTTACACCAGTCGGCCCCAAGGGCAATGCATCGCGCAATGTCGAAGGCTGAAAGAATCTTTCCAGAGGCACCAAGCCGAACCTGAGCCCGTAGGCCAGCTCCGACCAGGGTGTTGTGAACTAGCCGAAGGCCATCACGCATCGGCATCCCCATATGGTCTGCAAATTCAATGGGGGCAGCGCCAGTGCCGCCTTCGGCGCCATCAATCACAATGAAGTCCGGGGTTGTGTTGGTTTCGAGCATGGCCTTCACAACAGCAAACCATTCACGCACCTGCCCAATGCACATCTTCAGGCCAATGGGCTTTCCTTTAGAGAGCTCGCGCAACTGGGCGATAAAAGCCATCAATTCAATTGGTGTGGTGAAAGCCGAGTGGCTTGCCGGAGAAATGCAGTCGGCGCCCATGGGTACGCCACGAGCCTGCGCGATTTCGGCGCTTACTTTGGCAGCGGGAAGCATACCTCCGTGTCCTGGTTTTGCGCCCTGCGAAATCTTAATTTCAATGAGCTTGACCTGAGGGTCTTGGGCCTGCTCTTCAAAACGCTGAGGGTCAAACTGGCCATCGGCCGTGCGGCAGCCAAAGTAGCCCGAGGCAATCTGCCAGACCAGGTCGCCACCATGCTGACGGTGATACTTCGACATACTTCCCTCGCCCGTGTCGTGGGCGAAGCCCCCCTTGGCTGCGCCTTTGTTCAAAGCCTGAATGGCATTGGCTGAGAGAGAGCCAAAGCTCATGGCGGAGATATTAAAAACCGACATCGAATAGGGCTGCTTGCAGTCGGTGCCGCCCACCCAGACGCGCAAGTTCTTGGGGTCGGTCTGAACCGGGCGCATGGAATGCGCAAGCCACTGCGCATCCTGCTGGTAAAAATCTTTAATGGTGCCAAAGCCTCGCTTGTCGTTCTGCTCTTTTGACCGGGCGTAGACCATAGCCCTTTGATGACGCGAGAAGGGAAGTTTGTCGTCGTCACTTTCAATAAAGTACTGACGAATTTCTGGACGTATGGACTCCAAGGCGTAACGCAGGCGCCCTGTTAGGGGGTAGTTGCGACGGACAGCATGATGGGGTTGCAGAATGTCTTGCACACCCAGACCAAAAAGCGCCAGGGCCAGCAGGCTTATCCAGGGGCTAACGACATAGCCCAGGGCCGCGAGGGGCAGCGTACTTGCCCATGGTAGGTAACGTATAAGTGGCCCGACCCGTGACATGCGACCTCCTTTGAGTTTCAGGGGCCATTATGACAACAGAAAATGAAAAAACCCCTGCCGCGTTGAAGCCAGCAGGGGTTTTATTTTGAATAGCCTGACGATGCCCTACTTTCACAATCGAATGATCACTATCATCGGCGCAAAGGCGTTTCACGGTCCTGTTCGGGATGGGAAGGAGTGGTTCCACCTCGCTATGGTCGTCAGGCATAACTTGTATAACAACATGGTCTTCGTATCACCTGTCTCCTAGGAAACAGGCAATCAGTTTTTGAGATGGATTGAATCGACATTGCTTCTTAAGCACGTCAAAAGCTTTTTACATTCATCAACAGGGTTATAGGGTCAAGCCTCACGGGCAATTAGTACTG
>JAURFZ010000191.1 GCA_030834045.1 Burkholderiales bacterium | reverse complement strand
AGTACTTTGATGAGGCGCAGGTGCCCCGCCAAGAGCTTGCGCGCAGCCTCAAGGCCCGTGCGGTGCTACTGCCAGGGGTGACCACACAACTCCTTGTTGAGAAATCAGCCCAGTCCAGTTCATGGCTTTATGCAGGTGGGCTTGAGTCCTATCTTCTGGAGTCGATTGGTGAGACCTCCCTACTCGTTCCAATGTGGTCCCATGAAGGCTACGTTGGAGCCGACGACGAGACCTTCGCCCAAGGCGAGGGCGCGCAATGGGTGGTTGCCTTCACGCAAGAGGGCTCTGTTCTGCGCGAGTCGTTTGTTAACCTTATCCCTACGCCTGCCGGCGGAACCCACGAGGCGGGTCTGCGTGATGGTCTTTTTTCAGCGGTAAAAGCCTTTGCCGAACAGCAAGGTCTTGTTCCGAAAGGTGTGAAGATTCTGCCTGAGGATGTCTTTAGTCGTTGCTCGTTTGTCTTGTCGGCCAAGGTGCTTGATCCACAGTTCCAAGGGCAGATCAAAGAGAGGCTCACCAGTCGCGATGCACTAAGGCTCGTTGCCAACCAGGCCCGAGGTCCGTTTGAGATATGGCTTAACCGTGACCTCGACATCGGCCGGCGAATCGCAGACCTAGCCATCCGAGCCGCCCAGTCTCGCCAGAAGGCGGCCTCAAAGGTTGAGAAGCGCAAGGGCTCGGGTGTTGCAGTGCTTCCTGGAAAGCTCACCGACTGCGAGTCGACCGACCTGAGTCGAAACGAACTCTTTTTAGTTGAAGGCGACTCTGCAGGTGGGTCAGCCAAGATGGGCCGTGATAAAAACTTCCAGGCCATTCTTCCGCTGCGTGGAAAGGTGCTCAATACCTGGGAGGCGGAGAAAGACAGGCTTTTTGCGAATGCCGAGGTTCATGACATTGCCGTGGCCTTGGGGGTAGACCCACATGGCGAGCAGGACAGCCCTGACTTCTCAAGCCTTCGTTACGGCAAGGTCTGTATTCTTTCGGATGCCGATGTGGATGGTTCGCATATTCAGGTCCTTTTGTTAACGCTTTTCTTTAGACACTTTCCGAAGCTCATTGAGGCAGGCCATGTTTATGTCGCGCAGCCTCCCTTGTTTCGGGTCGATGTTGAGGCACGGTCGAAGCGGCCGGCGCGAAAGATCTATGCCCTTGATGAGGGCGAGCTTACGCACATTCTCGATAAGCTTCGGCAGGAGGGTCTGCGAGAAACGGCCTGGGCCATCTCAAGGTTTAAAGGCCTTGGTGAGATGAGTGCCGAGCAGCTCTGGGAGACCACCTTAAATCCCGACACCCGTCGGCTTCTCCCCGTTCAGCTTGGTGAGGTCAGTCGCACTGACACCGAGCTTCGTTTTAATCTGCTTATGGGGCGAGGCGAGTCCTCCGCACGCCGCAGCTGGCTTGAGGAAAAAGGCCATCAGGTGGAGGCCGATATATGACCAATAAACCGGGGTCCAAGGGCTCAAATGGTTCAAGTGGTTCAAGTGGTTCAAGTGGCTCGGGTGACGATCGGTCGCTTGATCTTTTTCAAGAGGGCCCGGTCTCTGATAAGCCTGAGCCGACCGAGGTAACCGAAGTCTCGCTGGCTGATTTCGCCGAGCGCGCCTACCTCGACTATGCCGTCTCGGTGGTTAAGGGAAGGGCCATTCCCGACCTTTGCGACGGCATGAAGCCCGTGCAAAGACGCATTCTTTTTGCGATGGACCAGATGGGGCTCGGCAATGCTGCAAAGCCTGTAAAGTCTGCGCGCGTTGTAGGAGATGTGCTGGGCAAATACCATCCGCACGGTGATCAGTCTGCCTACGACGCCTTGGTAAGGCTTGCTCAGAGCTTTAGCATGCGCTACCCACTCATTGATGGTCAGGGAAATTTTGGCTCCCGCGATGGCGACGGTGCTGCAGCCATGCGATACACCGAGGCAAGGCTCACCGCATTTTCCGAACTCTTGCTCTCTGAAATTGATGAGGGAACGGTTGACTTTGGGCCGAACTACGATGGCTCGTTCAGAGAGCCGTTGCGTCTTCCTGCGCGCCTGCCGGTCTGCCTCCTTAACGGGGCATCGGGCATTGCAGTGGGTATGGCCACAGAAATTCCCCCGCACAACTTACACGAGGTATCGGCTGCAGTTCGCCTTTTGCTCGAACAGTCGGTTGTTACCGATGAAGAACTCCTTGCATGCATCGCTGGGCCCGACTTTCCTGGGGGAGGGCAGATCACCTCTGCAGCCGAAGAGATTCAACAGGTCTACCGACAAGGGCGTGGCTCCTTAAAGCTGCGCGCCCGATGGGTGTTTGAGGAACTGGCCCGTGCCCAGTGGCAGCTGATTATTACGGAGCTTCCCCATGGGGTCTCTTCGCAACGTATTCTCGAGGAGATTGAAGAGCTTACCAATCCAAAGATTAAGGCGGGAAAGAAATCCTTGTCACCTGACCAACAGCAGACCAAGCAGCTCATGCTTAGCTACTGCGAGTCTGTGCGAGATGAGTCGGGCAAAGAGGCCGCGGTGCGACTGGTTTTTGAACCGAAGACCTCGCGCATCGATCGTGATGAGTTTGCCCGGCTTTTGCTTGCCCAGTCATCGCTTGAGACATCGTTTTCGGCAAACCTGGTTGCGGTGGATA
>JAURFZ010000190.1 GCA_030834045.1 Burkholderiales bacterium | reverse complement strand
GGAGGCTGCAAGACGCGAAAGCAACTGGTCATGCATGGCCTCAAGAACATCATCCACCGGAAGTACCGGCGGACGCGAGGCAAAGAGCGTGTTGGGCTCAAGCGTGAGCTGATAGAGCGAGAGATGCCCAAGACCAAAGGACAAGGCCGTTTCGAGATCGTGCATGGCCATCTCAAGCGACTGCCCTGGAAGACCGTACATAAGGTCAATGTTGAGCCGGTCAAAGACCTTCGCAGCGGCCTGGGTTGCCTCAAGGCTGTCGGTCGCGTCATGCACCCGCCCAATGGCCTTAAGACTTGCTGCATCAAATGACTGGACTCCCAGAGAAAGGCGTGTCACCCCGGCCTGCCGATAACCCTGCCAGTCGGTTGCCTCTTCAGAAAATCGACCCGCGCCAGGATTTGCCTCCATGGTGATCTCGCAGTCGGCAGACAGAGGCAGAAGACTACGCAAGGCTTTTAAAAGCATGTCGATGGCTTCGGGCCCAAAGATGTTCGGCGTCCCACCCCCGATAAAAACAGTCTGCACTGCACGCCCCCAGACCTGCGGAAGACTCGCCTGAAGATCACGCGTTAGGGCATTGAGGTATACCTCCTGGGGAACCTCCCCCTTGATCTCGTGCGAATTAAAGTCGCAATAAGGGCACTTACGAATGCACCAAGGAAGATGAACGTAGAGGCTTAGGCCTGAAAGGCCTCGCAAAAGGCTCGCGCTGCTAGCGCCCGATGACTGCATGTATTTTTTTCCTCTAGGCTAAGTTCGGCGGCCGTGCGCCCAAGCTTGGGGTCAAAGAAAATGGGGTCGTAGCCATGTCCATTATGGCCTCGTGGCTCAAGTAAAAGCTCACCCCACCAGTGGCCCTGACCAACAAGCGGAAGGGGGTCGTCGGCAGAACGCACGAAGACAAAAACGGACACAAAACGAGCCGTTATTGGGCACGATCCGTCGACCCCTAAGGCATGCCGGTGCTTTTTCAGCAGATGGATAAGGCAGAAAAGATTCGCCTCATCGCGGCTTATCTGCCCCTGCTGATAACGTGTATGAAAGCCAAGGGTCCCCCCTGCAGTGTGTTGATCATCGGGGCTGGGAATGCGTTTTCGCTGATCGAGCCAGTCGTCGTATAGGCGGGCCGAACGAACCCCCGCACAGTCTCTAAGCTCATCAACAAGGAGGCCCGAGTCGTCTGCAAGAGCCGGGAGCCCCGTGCAGGCGCTTGCATGCCGAGCCTTGGCCAGGGCATTTTCAAGAAAGCTTTCGAAGGGCTCGTCGCAGGGTGTCACGCCAAAGTCGGACTGTGGCGCAAGCGAGAGGTTCAGGCCACTGAGCAGGCTATTGAGCTCCTGCAGCTTGCCCAGGTTTGAACTTGCCAAAACCACCTGCATCAGAGGCCCTGTTCTTTATTCAACCTACGCACGAATGCTCGCCTAGGGCAGGCTAACCTCAAGCCGGTCAGAGTCGGCCATAAGCTGCGCCTGGAGCGCCAGAAGCTGCAACATGCCGTCATGGGCAAGGCCTATGCACTGGTCAAGCTCATTGCGGTGAAAGGCCCGCCCCTCCGCGGTGGCCTGCAGTTCCACAAAACCGCCGCTTGCAAGCATGGCAAGGTTCATATCCGCCTCGCAGCCGGAGTCTTCCTCGTAGTTCAGATCAAGCAGCGCTCTGCCCTCGTGGAGCCCGACCGAAATCGCCGCAACCGACTCCTTAAAGGCCTTGTGAAGGCCGGCCCGGTCGGGTTCTGGAAGGTCACTGGAGGCCGCAGCGCGGGTTATTGCATCGAAGACCGCAAGGCTTGCACCGGTGACGCTTGCCGTACGGGTGCCACCGTCGGCCTGGATGACATCGCAGTCCACGGTGATGGTTCGCTCGCCTAACAAGGAGAGGTCAACAGCCGCCCGCAGACACCGCCCAATAAGACGTTGAATCTCCATGGTTCGACCAGACTGCTTGCCTTTTGCTGCCTCGCGGTCCGAGCGTGTGTGGGTGGACCTTGGGAGCATTCCGTACTCCGAGGTCACCCAGCCCTTGCCTGAGCCCCTTAAAAAGCCTGGCACCTTGTTCTCGATGCTTGCGTTACAAAGAACCTGGGTGTGACCAAAGCAGACCAGCACTGAGCCCTCGGCGTATCGGGTGAAGCGTCGGTGAAGGCGCACAGGACGGAGTTGATGGGGTTGCCGTCCGTCATGGCGGGGTTTGGAATCACTCATAAATACTCTCTCATCAAAAAAAGGGGCCCAAGCCAGCTTAGGTCAACGAGCCCGAGGGGATAGAAACGTAGAATACCGAGTTATGTCTATTTTAAGTATGACCGGCTACGGTATTGCCCGCTGCGAAACGCCACACGGCATTCTTAGCGCCGAGATTCGATCGGTGAATAACCGTTTTTTCGAGCTTAGCCTTCGCATCCCCGACGAGCTCCGCGGGCTCGAGCCATTTTTCCGGGAGCGGCTTGCAAGCCAGTCGCCTCGGGGGAAATGCGAGCTGCGAATTAGCCTGCTGCGAGCCCCAAACAATCAGCCAGAGACGAGCCTTCTTGATAAAGAACGACTGCAGGCACTGATGGCGCTTTCAAAGACCCTTGAAGACGACTACCCCGGCCAATGGCGGCCAATGTCACTTGCCGAAGTCTTGAATCTTCCAGG
>JAURFZ010000018.1 GCA_030834045.1 Burkholderiales bacterium | reverse complement strand
TCGAACGTGCCATCGCGATCACGCCGCGTCGATACTCACCAAGCACCGGCTCATCTTTGATGAAGTAGCCAGGGCCGCCTGAACCGGTACCAGTTGGATCACCACCCTGAATCACAAACGGCGTGCCGTCTTCCATGTAGGCAATGATCGACGGGGTTGTGCGTGCGCCTTCGCTGTTTTCAATAACCTTAGGCTGACCCGCCTCAAGGATGGCCACGCAGGAATTGGTTGTTCCTAAATCAATACCGATAATTTTTGACATTTTTGATTCCTTTCACGACCCCAATAAAGAGCCGACTGACATTTCGATAACTGGAACTTGGGGATGGCCAAGTTAGAATTCAAGGGCTGGGTCGCGCTTCTTTATTGCGCGACTGCAACCAGTGCTGGCCTTAATACTCGGTCACCAATGAGGTAACCTTTTTGCATCACCGCAACCACGTGTCCGCTGGGTACGACGGGGTCTTGGGTCGCTCCATCCACCATGGAAACTGCCTGATGACGATTCGGATCAAACTTCTCGCCGGCTGGGTTAATGGCAGACATACGTCCCCTTTCAAAGGCCTGGTGCATCTGCCGCAGCGTCACTTCAATACCCGACTTCAATCCTTCGTAGGTCTGCTCTTGAACAAGAAGGGCCATTTCAAGACTGTCAGCAACGGGTAAAAAGGATTCAGCAAACCCCTCAATGGCGAACTTGCTGGCACTAGCAAGCTCTTGGGCATGTCGCTTGCGCATGTTCTCCACTTCAGCGGCAAGACGAATGAGTTGGTCTTCGCGTTCTGCAAGCTTTGCCTGAAGCACCGGGTCTTCCTGATTGGCGGGAGGTGCCTGCGAGCCCTCGTGAAAGCCCGCCGCCTGGCGGAGGTCCTCGCCCGAAACGGGATCGTCACTGGCCTCGTTGGGTGGCGGCTCGGCGCTTTGGCCGGCCAAGGGGGGGCTGCTAGCCTGTTCGGCATAAGAGGCTGCTGCCTGGGCGGCCGAAGCGGACGGCTCGGGCGGGGCTGAATCGTCCTGGCCAGGCTTAAGCTCATGCGGAAACTTAGTCATAGAGTCACCTAACTTGAAATCTGTATTAGAAAGAAGTTTGGGACGTGGGCCCGAATTTCAAGGGCCCAGGGCAAAACTTTTTAGTCTTGAGCCCCAAGCCGCAGGGCTCTTTCCCGAGCCTGCTCAAGTTCTCGTTGCTCGGATGCGTCCGGGGCAACAAGCGGCCAGCCTTGCGATTCTTCAAGAAAGAGCGTCTCAAGCATGGCCACAGCCTCGTCCGAGGCGTTAAGACAGTTGATATAAGAGTAGTGCTCCCCGCCCGCATGAAGGAACTCCTCTTGGCCCTCCATGGCGATCTCTTCAAGGGTTTCAAGACAGTCCACCACAAACCCGGGGCAGGCCACATCGAGTCGCCGAATACCCTGACCGGGCAAGGACTCAAGCGTTTCAACGGTGTAGGGCTTGAGCCATTCGGCACGGCCAAACCGTGACTGAAACGACAGCTTCCATTCATGGTCTTCAAGGCCAAGCTGCTGGGCAATAAGCCGTGCCGATTTGTAGCACTCGCAGTGGTACGGGTCGCCTTTAAGAAGAGTCCGCTTTGGAACGCCGTGAAAGCTAAAGAGAAGGAGATCGCCCCGACCATGCTCAGCCCAATGCCTTTGAATGGAGGCAGCAACCGCCGAAATATAGGACGGGTGCCCAGCAAAACTTCGAATAAGCCGCAAGGCAGGTGGGTTCCGTAAGGCGGCAAAGGAGTCGAAGACCTTGTCGAAGACGGTGGCAGTGGTGGTTGCCGAAAACTGGGGGTACATAGGAAGCACGACAAGCCGGGTGACGTGCCGCTGTTTAAGGAGCTGAATTTGCGCTGGCACGGATGGCTGCCCATAGCGCATGGCAAGCAAAACCTCAACATCGCGCCCTGATGCCTGAAGCGAGTCTTTTAGCCGAGCGGTCTGCTCTTCGGAGTAGACCCGAAGTGGCGAACCATTGCTTAACCAGATGGAGGCGTACTTGGCAGCCGACTTCGCGGGCCGCACTAACAGAATGATGAAGTTGAGGATGGGCCACCAGATGAAGCGTGGGATTTCAACCACCCGGGGGTCGGAGAGGAATTCACGCAGATACCGACGCAGGGCCGAACTTGTTGGTTCATCGGGCGTACCAAGGTTCACCAATAAGAGCCCCGTGCGTCCTGTCTGACCATGACGATAGCCGGGTTCGTCAAGAACCTGATTGGATGGCTTGGGAAGAGAATTAGACAAATGAATACCTGTTTAAGACATCTGAGGGTTTAGCGGGGTGTAAGTGAGGGTCGATTCATGGGCTCTACCTGCCAACAAAAAGAGTGAGTTCAGTCCAAAACACCGGCCTAAGCACCAGCGCCGGATGGGTCGACCTGGGACCCAGAGTCCGCAGCAAGATGGGTTAAGGCTGTTGAGACAAGCCTTGCTGTGATGTCAACAATTGGAATGACTCGATCATACGCCATACGGGTTGGCCCAATAACACCCAGCGTACCAACAATGCGACCGTTAACCTGGTAGGGGGCGGTAATAACGGAGAGTTCGTCGACCGGAACCAGATTCGACTCACCCCCAATGTAGATTTTTACGCCCTGTGCCCGCTCGGAGAACTCGAGCAGCTTGGCAAGGCTTGTCTTTTTCTCAAACAGATCGAACAGTTGACGCAAGCGTCCCATGTCCTCAGAGAGCTCGGTGACATCGAGAAGACGGCGCTCGCCCGAGATCACAATATCGCCATCCGGGTCACTGAGAGCTGCGCCCCCCTCTTCCACAGCCTTCAGCATGAGGCGCGAGACGTCCTGGCGAAGGTCTGCGATCTCCCGATGCAGGCTGCTGCGCACCTCTTGAAGGCTTAGCCCTGCGTAGTTCGTCGTAAGGTAATTGCCCGCGTGAATCAGGGCCTCTGGGAGATAGTCTTGATCGACATGAAAGACCTTATTTAGGACATCCCCGTCGGGGGTCACAAGAATAAGCAGGAGACGGCGGTCTCCGAGGCGCAGGAACTCGATATGGCGAAAGACCCCTGCCCTGCGGGGTGCACAGACCACACCGGCAAAACTCGAAAGGCTCGAGAGCAGACTTGCCGCATGCGAGACAACCTGACTGGGCGCATCGGCCTGCAGCTGACCACTCATGGATTGGGCCTGACTGGCGTCGATGGGCTGAACAGTGAGCAGAGAGTCGACAAAGAGTCGATACCCCTTAGGCGTGGGGATACGACCCGCTGACGTATGAGGGCTTGCTACAAGACCAAGATCCTCGAGGTCGGCCATAACATTACGGATGGTTGCAGGTGAGAGGTCGAGCCCAGAAAACTTCGACAACGAACGTGAGCCCACGGGCTGGCCCTCTGCGATGTAGCGCTCAATGAGGGTCTTTAGCAGTTGTCGTGAACGATTATCCATGGGCCCTATTGTAGGGTGGCTGTGATCTAATTCGTGCCATGAGCTCAGCCTATCTACGTATTGGTCTTTTCGGGCGCCCTAAATCCCCGGGTCTAACCGGGGCATTGCAAGAAGTCTTGCAGTGCCTAAAGGCGCACGCTGCCATGTCGAAGGTGCTTATCGAACAGGAGTTCGCACAGGGGCTTGAGGGATTTTTAGCCAGTCAAGAGAACCCGGCGTCTTTTGAATTAACCCCGATGGCCCAAATGATCGGTGCGCTCGATCTAGCCATTGTTCTCGGAGGAGACGGAACCCTTATTGGGGTTGCTCGCCAACTCGCCCCCTTTGGCACCTTCATTATCGGGATCAATCAGGGTCGCCTGGGTTTTATGACCGACATCGAGATCTCAAAGCTTAAAGACGAACTTCCCAGCATCCTAGCCGGCGAGGGCATTGTTGAAAACCGGGGCATGCTTGAAGTGCGGGTGAGGCGCAGAACGTCGCGGGTATCAAGCCCAGAACAGGTCTTTCACGCCCCTGCGCTTAACGACGTGGTTATCAGCCGAGGCGCTGTGAGCCGGATGGTTGAAATTGATGTCTTCGTAGGTGAGAGTTATTTGCAGAGTCTTCGCGCCGACGGACTTATTGTGGCAACCCCCACCGGCTCAACCGCCTATGCAATGTCAGCTGCGGGGTCCATTCTGCACCCCGGCCTCGATGGTCTTATTCTCGTTCCTGTAGCGGCACAAGCCCTGTCGGCGCGCCCCATTGTTCTGCCCAAACCCTTGGCTGTCTCAGTGGTTGTTAACGACGGGGCTGGAACTGAATTACATTGCGACATGCAGGCACTGACGTCGCTCGAAGATGGGGACCAGATCCTTATTCAGCACTCGGCCCACTCCGTGAGACTTCTCCATCCGAAGGGCTATGACTACTACGCCATGCTGCGCCATAAACTGCACTGGAGCGCCAACCCAGTGCTTAGCGGCCGACCCGATCCGGTTGCTCCTACCAACAATGGCTAGCCTCGATTCTCTTTATGCTCAAAACGCTTTCACTTCAAAACTTTGTGATCGTGAACTCCCTGGAAATCGACTTCCAGGCTGGGCTCACAGTACTCACGGGCGAAACTGGCGCCGGCAAATCCATTCTGTTTGATGCGCTTGGGCTTTTGCTTGGCGACCGAGCGAACAGTCTTCAGATTAAGCCCGGAGCAAATCGGGCCGACCTAACGGCTGAATTTCAGATCGAGCCAGACATCAATGCAGACACACTAAACTGGCTCACGGAGGCGGGCTTTGACGCCATCGATGCCTCACTGCTTATTCGACGAAGCCTTGAACCCAGCGGCCGCTCAAGAGCCTGGATCAATGGTCAGCCCGCAACCCTTTCTCAGCTCAAAGAGCTTGGGGAGCAGCTGGTGGAGCTGCATGGCCAGCATGCCCATCAGGCCCTCTTACGAGCAAGCGCCCAACGCGAACTCTTTGACCGCCATGCCGGCCTTGGGCCCTTGGTGGAAGAGGTGGCCCTTGCTTACAAGGCATGGCAAGACCATGAGAATGCGCTTGACTCGGCACGAACCAAGGCAGATCGACTGGCGGAGGAGCTCAGTCAGATCGAATGGCGACTGCAGCTACTGCAAGACCTTGGCCTTGAGGAGGGGGAATGGGAGGCCATTAACGAAGAGCATCAGCGCCTCGCTCATGGTGCGGAGCTTCTTAGCACGGTTGAGTCAAGCCTGGTCCAGCTCGAAGGCGAAGAGTCCTCAGGCCTTATTTCCATAGGCCAGGCCATGCAACAAAAACTTGGCTCGCTTCTGAATAAAGACCCACGACTCGGTGAGCTCATAAGTCTTGTGGATGCGGCCGTCATTAACCTTGAAGAAGCCGCCTCACAGTGTCGTCATTACCTTGGCAGAATGGACATCGACCCCGGCCGCTTTGAGCAGCTCGATGCTCGATTGCAGGCCATTTTTGAGTCAGCAAGGCGGCTTAAAGAAAGGCCTGAAAACCTCTATGCCTTGCAGGCTCAGCTTAGCGAGCAAAAAACCACGCTCGATGCCGCCTCGGATCTCGGAACGCTTAAGGCTAAGTCCGAGCAAGCCTTCAAGGCTTACAGCGACCTCGCCAAGAAGCTTTCTGCTGAACGTCAAAAGGCAGCGCGGCCCTTCGCAAAAGACGTTACACGCTGGCTCAACGAGCTCGCCATGACGGGCATGCGCTTTGAGGTGAGGCTTGAGCCACGCCCAGAGCCTGCCTCTTTCGGAATGGATCAGCTTGAGTTTTTAGTGACACAACATGCCAAAGGACCAGAACTGCCCCTGGCCAAGGTGGCTTCGGGGGGTGAGCTGTCTCGCGTAAGCCTTGCCATTGCTGCCGTTGCCGCTCAGGCTACGCAGACATCAACCCTTTTATTCGATGAAGTGGATGTCGGCATTGGCGGCAATACCGGCCACGTCGTGGGCAGGTTGTTGCAGGAACTCGGTAAGCACCACCAGGTGCTCGCTGTCACACACCTTCCCCAGGTGGCAGCCCGGGGGCATCAGCACCTGCGCGTGCAAAAGCAACAACAAACTGACGGAAGCAACGCGAGCGAGGTTATTGGCCTTGACCGCGATCAGCGAATTGAAGAAATCGCCCGCATGCTTGGCGATGAGGGCGTTCGTCAGTCGTCGGTCAAGATGGCTAAAGAGTTACTTAGCCTTTAGGGCCGACAAGCCCAGGACATCGGGCATATCAAAGAGTCCTGAGGGCTGGTCCGCAACAAATGCGGCTGCCCGTAGCGCTCCAGTTGCATAGGTCGTGCGCGACGACGACCGATGGGTGAGCTCAATGCGCTCGCCCTGCCCCGCAAACATGACCGTGTGGTCGCCAATAATATCGCCGCCACGAATAACTGAAAAACCAATTTCATCATCAGTGCGTGCCCCGGTGTAACCATGCCTTTGCCAGACAGCATGCTGCGGCCATTGTCGACCGGCCGCCTTGGCTATGCGCTCGCCCACCTTAAGGGCGGTTCCTGAGGGTGCGTCGACCTTTGCGCGATGGTGGGCCTCAATGACCTCCATGTCATAACCCTGATGAAGAAAGCCTGCCGCGAGCTCGGCAAGACGAAAGAAAATGTTGACACCAACGCTCATGTTCGGGGCGAGCACAACCGCCTGATGACGAGAAAAAGCTTCAATACCCTTAAGCTGATCGTCGCTAAACCCCGTGGTTCCAATAACAGGCCGAAGGCCATGGTGCGTGCAGACCTGCAGGTGCACCATGGTGGCCTCAGGACGCGTGAAATCAATAAGAACCTCGGCACCCTTGCAGGCCTCCGAGCTTTCCGTCACCCGCACGCCCGACGACATCCCCAAACGCTCGGCTGCATCCCGACCAATTAGGGGCGACCCTGGCTGATCAAAGGCTGCATAGAGTTGAAACTGCTTAGGCGCGCCGAGCAGCTCTGCAATGACGGCCTGGCCCATCTTCCCGGATGCCCCGGCCACTGCAACGCGAATAACTTGTCTCATCGCTTTGAAAGGACCTAACGTGCCGCGGGCGCGGGCAGCAGAACATCGCTTAGGTCTTTGGGCAGCCCGTCGCCCGACCAACGGCTTAGTTGATCGCCCTCGAATTCAACGAAAAAGCGACGGTTATCTGCGGGACGACCGGCCTTGCGAAGCTCAAAGACGTAGTCCCAACGGTTGTTACGGAAGGGGTCAACCAACAGAGGTGTACCAAGAATGGAGCGCACCTGGTCACGGCTCATACCGTTCTTAAGCTGATCGACCATGGGCTGCGTAATAAGATTGCCTTGGCCAATGTCAACGCGGTACGGTGTAAGCCAAGAAGGGGGGTCGTTC
The DNA here is from genome assembly GCA_030834045.1 of Burkholderiales bacterium. Classification (GTDB taxonomy): domain Bacteria; phylum Pseudomonadota; class Gammaproteobacteria; order Burkholderiales; family Burkholderiaceae_A; genus Hahnella. The sequence continues at coordinate 7,970 of JAURFZ010000018.1, read as the reverse complement.
ACGAGCTTGTTCGAGAGCCCACAGCCGGTCATCCCCAATACACCTGTCATGACGCCCGCATAAAGCGCAATACGAGGAACCTGTGACAAGAAGAGTGCCTTCATGCATTTACCCATTTCAGTAAAGAATTGCCGCTATCATAAAGCCATGTCGACTTCCGAACAGCTTGCCGCCGACCTGAAAAACACGGGACTCAAAGTTACGATCCCTAGAATTAAGGTTCTAACAATCTTCGAGCAATCGAAAACACGACATCTAAGTGCAGAAGACGTCTATAAACAGATGCTTCTTGAAGATCTTGATGTGGGTCTGGCCACCGTGTATCGGGTACTTACTCAGTTTGAGCAGGCTGGTATTTTGCGCCGCTCCAACTTTGAGGCAGGTAAGGCAGTCTTTGAACTCGACCAAGGCAGTCACCACGATCACCTCGTCTGCATCGACTGCGGGCGCGTAGAAGAGTTTTTCGACCCTCGCATTGAAGAGCGTCAGCGCAAAATCGCCGAGGCCCATGGCTTCGAACTTCAAGATCATGCTCTTGCGCTCTATGGCCAGTGCCAGCGCAAGGCCTGTCCTCACCGCCGCGGTAAAGCGGCTTAAGCAGACGCGAAAGCTGACCGAATGACCTTGGACCACATGATTGAATCGGCCGACGGCGTCATTATTGCTGTTGCCCTTGGGCTTGTTGTCATGTCGGTGCTCAGCTGGGCTGCCATTGGTGCACGCCTTCTCTACGGATGGCAGCGACTTAGGCAGCGCCCTGCCGCGCCCGAAGCCTTCTGGGCTGAGGCAGATCGCGAGCGAGCCACGCAGCTCATTGCCGAGTCCGACCGCTCGGGCCTTCTGCTCCGATTGGCCCATCGTGCCCAGGCTGCGGCCTCTGCCGTGGGTGGTTCATTAAGCGATCGTATGGTTCGACAACTACGCGACGAGCTTCTTTTAATTCGAAACGACCTGTCCTCTGGCCTGGGGCTACTGGCATCCATCGGCAGCACGGCCCCCTTCGTCGGGTTACTTGGCACGGTCTGGTCAATCTTTCGTGCCCTCACCAGCATTCAAGGCCAGGGGCAGGTGATGATCGATCAGGTCGCAGGCCCTGTTGGCGAGGCCTTGGTGATGACGGCAGCAGGCCTTTTCGTGGCAATACCGGCGGTGCTGGCTTTCAACGCCTTTCAGCGGCTCAGCCAGAAACATATGGCCAGCATTGAGGCATTTGCAGACGATCTTCTTCAACACCCTGCCTTCTCGTCCGAGAAGAACTAGGCACCTCGCGTCGCCGTTATGCAAAGACATGGCTCCTCATCACGCCTTTCTTCGGGGTTCTCAAAGGGCACCGAGAACGATGGCCTTATGGCCGATATCAACACCACCCCACTGGTGGACGTGATGCTGGTACTACTGATTATTTTTATTGTCACGGCTCCGCTGATGAGTCAGGGCCTTAATCTCAACCTGCCTAAGGAAGAGGCACCTGCGGTGAAGCCTGAGAATGATCCGGTGGTTTTAGAAATTAACGCGCAGGGCGAGGTCTTTTTCAAAACGAAGCCTGTCTCAGAGGAAGAGCTGGATCAACTGTTGGCAGAGCTTAAGAATAGAAACGATGAGACCGTTATTCAGATTCGCGCTGATAAACAGACGACCTATGAGGCCATTGTGCGTGTTATGGCCAAGGCAACGAAGAACGGGCTAACAAAGCTCGCGCTTATTACCGACCCGCCTGCGCCTGCTGGAAGGCCTTAACCACTTGGTCTTCGGTGAGCCATTCACTAAGGACCAAAGGCTCTTGAAGGGCGGGGCCGTAGACGAGGTAGAGCGGAACGCCCGAACGACCGTGGCGGTTAAGCTCGGCAGTAATTACGGGGTCTTGCCGGGTCCAATTGGCTGTAAGCAACTGATAGCCCTTTGAGCCCAGCCTTTGCGCAACCTCACCCCGATTTAAAACACGCGCCTTGTTTGCCTGGCAGCTGATGCACCAGGCGGCGGTGAAGTCAACGAAAACAACCTGGCCCTGGGCAGCGAGTTCTTGGGCAAGGCCGGGCCGCCAGGGTAGGCCTGAGTCAGCACGGGCCGCTTCGGAGACTGTCGTGTTGTCCTGGGATAACGTGGTGTCAACACGGCCTGCCGAATCGGGCTTTGCTACCAGGGGCTGCCCCTGACCAACAAGTGCAACCAAATAAATGAGCGCAATAAGGCTCATGACCATCGATAAAGGACTGAGCCAACGATTGATTCCGGTTGCGGCCTTGGATTGGAATGACGCTGTTTGCAGGCGACCAAAAAGCCAGAGCGCAAATGCAAGAAGCACCAAGGCCATAAGCGACCCAAGCCCTGCATCGGGCCCCTGCTGTTGAATAAGAACCCAGACAAGCCAGGCCGCCGTTGCCAGCATTGGAAAGCCCAGGAACTGGCGGAAGGTCTGCATCCAAGGCCCTGGCCTCGGCAAAAGGCTTGTTCCACCCGGAACAACGGCCAGCACCAGAAACGGTAAGGCTAGGCCAAGCCCAAGACCAAGAAACACCAGAAGGCCTGAGCTCCAGTGAGCGGCCGAAACCGCAAACCCTAGGGCAGACCCCATGAAGGGCGCGGTGCAAGGCGAGGCCACAATAACCGCAAGAACGCCCGAGCCAAAGGCTCCGGAGTCCGTGGAGCCCTTAAGGTTCTGCTCGGCCTGCGCACCCACCCGCGCAAGCCCTAGCCCCAGCTCATACAGACCAAAGAAGTTCAGCGCCATGGCAACAAAAAGAAGGGCAAGACCCATGACAACCCATGGATTCTGAAGCTGAAACCCCCAGCCAATGGCTTCGCCTGCGGCCCGAAGGCCGAGCAAAACCGAGGCAAGAGCAAGCATTGATACAAGGACACCGGCGGTAAAAATGAATGCGTGGCGGCGTGCATGAGCCTGAGACTGCGCGTGCTGACTAAGCGCAAGAAGCTTAAGACCCAGGACTGGAAAAACGCAGGGCATAAGGTTGAGCAACAGACCTCCCACCAGAGCAAGCAAAAAAGCCAGGCCAAGGCCAAGTCCCGAGCCAGCTAGAGGACCAGAGCCTGCCTTTCGCGCTTGATAGGCCTGCTCTGCAGTCTTACCGGGGTCGAGCAACGCGGCTCGCCTTCGCAGTGGGCCTGAAAAGACCTTTGGACCTTCTTGAAAACCTTCAAAGGCACCCTGCTTAGTGGGCCGAAGAAACCATCGAACAGGCTCTGCCTTCTGGTCTTGGGGTCGGAAAACAGCATATAGAGGCGTTGGAGCAGCCTTTAGGCTTTGAACAATTCGTTTTGAAGACCCTCCCAATGGGATCTCAAGCCAAAAGCCTTGGCTGGAAGACTGGTAGACAGCCTGGGCGGCGGCAGGCTGAACCAGGCCTTCAAGCTCAAGAAACAAGTAGCCGCCCTCAATGGCCTGCGCAGGGTCGTCCCCGACGACAACGAGCCTTGCACCATCTGCAGAGATCGAATAGCCAAGAGACTTGGGCGCAAGCACGGGCAGACTTTCCCTTGCCTGTTTCAGGTCCGCGGGTTCAACCGCGCTCGCAGATGCTTCGAGCTGAAGCGCCCCTGCAGAGACATTGCCCGTAGCTAATGAGTCAGAGCCCTGCACAGAGGCCTGTCTCAAGGGAATAACAAACCGTGCATCACCTGGAATACAGACATCCTTGCAGACAAGCCAGTTGGCCTGCACCTCAAGGGCCCTTGGTAAGAACCCTGTTCTCCCCGACTCAATAGACTCAAGCTTCTGCGGAAGCTGTACTAACCTTGCAAGAAGAAGCTCCCCTTCAAAGCCATAGCTCGCAAGGGGGCCAACAGGTAGCCGACGGGGGGCGGGCCACTGAATGGGCTGAAGAGGAAGGGGCAACCGAGCACCAGACGCATCGAGCAGGTTGAGCTCGAACTCGGTAGGCAGCCCGGAGTCGCCAGGATTAACCCAGTAGGTGTGCCAAAGTGGGGCATGTCGAAGCCTAAGCCCCACCTCAAAGGTCTGCCCCGCAACGAGTTCACGACTTGAAAAGACAAGGCTCACCTCCACCTCGTCGGTCTGAATGGGCCCAGGAGCTGATTGAATAAGCGCCTGACCACCCGCCGCGGAGTCTTGCGCCTGACCCTGAGTAAGCCTTAATAGGAGCCCCGATTCCGATGAGGCGGGCTGGGCATTACCCAAGGACGCAGAGCCGGCAGACTGAGAATAAAGCGGCTGGGCACAGACAAGGGCCAGCAGCAGCCCGAGCAGGCCCATGGAGAGGGGAGTGGCGCGAAAAGGAGCCAGAGACAGCTTCTTCATAAGAGTCATTCGAAGAAAAATACGTTATCTATCTAAGCGGGCACAACAAATTGGTACCATCTTAACCATGATTAAAGAACTTGATCTGCTCCAAGACCGTATAACCAGTGTTTCAACGACCCTGCAACGGCTTCGAGCTGAGAACAAAAAACTTCGAGCATCTTTGTTGTCCGCGGAAGAGAAAAATCGTCAGCTCCAGTCACGTATCGACCAGGCAAGCGAGCGGCTTGAAAACCTTCTCCATACAAAAGCCTGACCCTGGCAGCCCCTGCTTTTTTCGTCCACCACCTAAGAGCGATCCTTGCCAACAAGCCGAACAACCAAGCAGCACGAGATCGAGGTTCAGATCATGGACCGCCCCTACCGGCTCGCCTGCGAGCCAGATGAAAAGCCTCTGTTGCTGGAATGCGTTGGGCTTGTGGATACCCGCATGCGGCAAATTAAGCAAAACAGCCGACTTACGGGAACCGACCGCATCGCGGTCATGGTGGCACTTACCCTAGCACGCGAACTCTTGGTCGGCGGTCAGTCGGGAGGGCTCTCGGAGTCTGACCTCAAGGCTCGCCTTCAGTCTCTAATCGACCTTACCGAAGACGCGCTGGCCCCACAAGAAAAGCTCTTCGACTAAGGACACGATGGACCTTGACCTTCTGACGGTAAGTGCGCTTATCGTCCTTGGTGTTTCAACAGGTTTTCTTGCAGGTCTTCTGGGCATTGGTGGGGGTATGTCGATGGTGCCCTTCATGACCATGCTTTTTTCTGCCCAGGGCATTGAAGTCGACCTTGTTGTGAAGGTGGCCATAGCAACCTCACTGGCCACCATTCTTTTTACCTCACTTTCCAGTGCCCGGGCCCACTTTAAAAAAGGGGCTGTAGATATGACCATCCTAAGACCCATGGGGCTCGGTGCATTTCTCGGTACTTTCCTGGGCGCGAACTTCGCAGGCATGCTAAAGGGTACGGTACTAGCCGCAGTCTTTGCAGCCTTTGTTGGCTATTCGGCCCTGTCGATGCTGCGGGGAAAGAAACCCAAACCCGGCCGCGAGACGCCCTCTCCGCGTGGCCTTGGATTGGTGGGTTCTGGCATTGGATTTATCAGTGCTCTCTTAGGTGCAGGGGGTGGTTTTATTACCGTGCCGTTTTTAACCTGGTGTAACGTGAAAATCCACGCAGCGGTAGGTATCTCCGCCGGCATGGGTTTTCCCATCGCCCTTGGTGGCCTCGCAGGTTACATTGTTAGTGGCTGGAATGTCACGGGTCTTCCTGGTGGCTCCATCGGGTATATCTATTTCCCTGCGCTCATTATTCTGGTCATTGGGTCCATGGCGACGGCACCTTTGGGGGTGAAGGTTGCCCATACGCTCAATGTCGACTCACTTCGGCGATTTTTTGCTTATTTTCTTTTTCTTCTTGCTGCCTACATGTTCACCAAGGCCTTCTAAGACCTTGGTATTTTTTTAAGCGCAGTGTGCTGCGCTTAAAGCCTAATCAGCTGAAAACGTTGAGGCGAAACGCTCACGCAACACATTCTTTTGAACCTTCCCCATGGCATTGCGCGGAAGTTCGGGCAAGAAAAATAAACGTTTCGGGAGCTTAAAGCCTGCAATCATCGTCCTTAGACGACTTAGTATCTTGGCCTCGTCGAGCGGCCCCATTCGACTCGCGATCTCAGGTGGGTCGGGCACAATAACCGCAGCCACAGCCTCTCCGAAGTCAGGGTGAGAAAGCCCAATAACAGCCGACTCATAGACCTCGGGCTGGTCATCAAGAAGGAGTTCAATTTCTTTAGGATAGACGTTGTAGCCACCAGAAATAATGAGGTCTTTACTTCGACCAACGAGCACAAGGTAGCCGTCTGCCGCGAACTGGCCCATATCACCTGTTTTAAACCAACCCCCTTGCGCAAACTCTTCTTTAGTCTTCTCGGGCATATTCCAGTAGCCCGCAAAAACATTGGGGCCACGAACCTGAACACCGCCAATGGCGGACTCCTGACCGGGCTTAAGCTTAATAGGAGTCTCGTGGTCATCGACCAGACGAAGCTCCACAGAAGGCAAGGCAAATCCCACCGTGCCTGCACGACGGGTGCCTTGGTAAGGGTTTGACGTAAGCATGATCGTCTCTGACATGCCGTAGCGCTCTAAGATGGCCTGCCCCGTGAGTTGTGTAAACGCCTGATGGGTCTCTGCCAATAAAGGCGCAGAGCCCGAGATAAAGAGCCGCATGGTCTTCACGCGTTCGGCGGTAAGCAGCCCTGATTCCACGAGGCGAACATAGAAGGTGGGAACCCCCATAAGAACCGTTGCCCGAGCGCATTCTTGCACCACAGCACTGGCATCAAACTTTGACATCCAGACCATCTGGGCACCGGCCCACAGGGCCCCATGAATCGCAACGAAAAGGCCATGCACATGAAAGATCGGCAAGGCGTGAATAAGGACGTCGCTTTCTTGCCAGTGCCAAGCGTGATGAAGAACAAGCGCATTCGATGCCAGATTGGCATGCGTAAGCATGGCCCCCTTGCTACGTCCCGTGGTGCCCGAAGTGTAGAGAATCGCTGCCAGCGCATCGGGCCCGCAGGCAAGTGTAGGGAAGTCATCTGAAAAGGGGGCGGCCTTTTCTAAAAGACTTCCCGATATAGCGCTTCCCAGGGTCTCAACCTGATGGCAGCCCGAAGACTTCGCCAGGGGCGCAATCCAGCCAAGTGCCGAGGGATCGCAGACAACAAGTCCAGGCTTTGCATCATTAAAAAAATAACGCAGCTCTTCCGACTGATAGCCGGTGTTTAGGGGAAGAAAGACCATGCCTGAACGAAGGCAGGCAAGATAGAGCATAAGAGCCTCGGGCGACTTCTCGATGCGAGCGGCCACGCGGCTGCCCGGAGTAAGCCCAAGCGACCTTATAAAATGGGCCATACGCGCGCTTGCCGCCGAGAGGTCGTGGTAGCTGTACTGCAGGCCCTCAAGCGTACGAATGGCTACCTTAGTGGGCTTGGCCTTTCGCATCAACTCGGAGTAGAGGTTCTTTAAACCCTTGGCCGCAGCGTCCGTCTTAAGGAGCATCTGGAGTTCAGCCGTAACCGTTGAAGCAATATCAGTGAAACCCTGAGGGCTGGTCGTCATAGCATCCACTTAAAAAAACCCAAGGCTGCCTCCGCCCAGCATGACTCAAGACCAGCATTCGGAAAGCTTAGTCGTTTTTGAACTGAGGTCGCGTCTTGGTTAAAAAAGCATCAAGGCCCCTAGCATAATCGCTCGTCTCGGCAAAGTCCCAACATGACTCACGCTGACCCTGAGAGAGCTTCTGGCGATCATCAATGCCACTGAGCTGGCGAAGAATCCACTTGCTTCGACGCGAGGCATGAGGCGCGCAGCTGCAGACACGTTGAAGGGTTGCCTCGAGCTCTCGCTCCCAGTCGTCGTCATCGACCAGTCGGTTAATAAGACCCTTGGTATAAGCCTCCTCCGCGGGCCAGATACGACCTTCAAGTAAAAGCTCCAGCGCGTTTGCACGTCCAACCAGTTCTAAAACGCAGGCCGCCTCAAGCGGGGCAATAGGGAAACCGATTCGGCCAATGGGTACCCCAAAACTGGAACGCCGGGATGCAATGCGCAGATCGCAGGCGGTTGCAATTTCAAGCCCGCCCCCCACGCATGGGCCGTCGATGGCGGCAATAACAGGAACTGGGCAGTTCATG
>JAURFZ010000189.1 GCA_030834045.1 Burkholderiales bacterium | reverse complement strand
AAATACAGGCTTAATGTCGAAAAAAGACCATCCCAAGGCTCATGAGCCTGAAAACCAGGACGAGCAAAGCCCTGAATCTGTTGAAACCATGAGTTTCGAGCAGGCTATGGCCGAACTTGAGCAAATTTCAGCGAGGCTCGAGGCTAACGAGCTATCGCTTGCGGGCTCTCTTGCGGCCTATCAGCGTGGTGGCCAATTGCTTGCCCATGCTAAGGCCCTGCTTGAGTCTGTTCAGACGCAAATTGAGGTCATCGACGAGCAAGGTCGACGGTCGGTTCCGAGCCACACCTTTCTTCCGGATGATGGGCCACCGGCCTCCTCATGACCGGGCAGGCATCTTCTTTGAGCAATCTCGAATCAACGCAGGGGCAGACTGATCTGTCTGGTTGGCGACAGGCCATTGAAGCGCGGCTGTACCATCACCTTCATCCCTCTAGCCCTGCTAAGACAAAGCCTTGTCAAGAGAGTCTGGATCGTCTTTGGCAGGCCATGGCCCATGGTGTTCTTGGGGGAGGTAAAAGGGCAAGAGGCCTTTTGGTCATGGCCTCAGCCCAGGCGGTTGGTTATCCGTCCATGTCCGAGGGCTGCCTTGATATTGCCTGCGCCCTTGAATGCATTCATGCCTTTTCACTTGTTCACGATGACATGCCCTGCATGGACGACGATGCCTTACGCCGTGGCAAGCCAACGGTTCATGTGGCCTACGATGAGGCCACCGCACTGCTAGTGGGTGATGCCTTGCAGACCTTGGCATTTGAGCTTGTTGCCGATGCAAAGGGCCTTGACGATTCAATCAAAGTTCAAATTCTGCGGGTCTTAAGTGGGGCAACGGGTGCTCGTGGAATGGCGGGCGGTCAGGCCATCGATATTCATCGCGTTGCTCAGGCCATGCAACAGCCCGAGCTCAAAGAGATGCACAGCCTAAAAACGGGGGCGCTTATTCGTGCGGCGGCGGAGTCTGGAGCCCTACTTGGCCTTGGTCTGCAGGCCATGCAGTCGCCTCTTTATGCGTCCATTCGTGCCTTTGCGGTCGATCTTGGTCTGGCCTTTCAGGTGCTTGATGACCTGCTTGATGCCAGCGCCTCAACCCAGTTGCTTGGGAAGACAGCGGGAAAAGATGCGCAGGCTGAAAAGCCTACGTTTGTAAAATTGTTGGGTCTTGACCAGACCCAAGATCTGGCGAATCGTTTGCACCGATCGGCATTTGCCCATATTGAAGGTCTTGACGAGAAAGCGGGTGCGTTGCGCGATTTGGCCCACGCATTGACGCACCGTCAACACTAGTTCATTGTTGAGGCTGTAGGGGGAGACGCATGACTGCATTATTAGAAACCATCGAAAGTCCGCTCGATCTTCGAGACCTTAATCGCCGACAGCTTAAAACACTGGCCGATGAACTTCGTGAGTTTTTGCTGAACTCGGTGGCAAGCACCGGAGGGCATCTGTCTTCCAACCTTGGCACGGTCGAGCTTAGTGTTGCAATCCACCATGTCTATCAGACACCCTTTGACCGGCTTGTCTGGGATGTGGGCCATCAGAGCTACCCTCATAAAATCCTTACAGGCCGCCGGCAGGCAATGGCGGGTCTGCGTCAACTCGACGGCATTTCCGGATTCCCACGTCGCACTGAAAGCGACTACGACGCCTTTGGCACTGCTCACTCCTCAACTTCAATTTCTGCCGCCCTTGGTATGGCACTTGGGTCCAAGCAAAAGGGCGAGCATCAGGGGCCCAATAGGCGCCGACATATTGCGGTTATTGGAGATGGTGCTATGAGCGCGGGTATGGCCTATGAGGCCATGAACAACGCGGGCATTCATAAAGACATCGACCTCCTGGTTATCTTGAATGACAACGAGATGTCCATTTCGCCGCCCGTGGGTGCAATGAGTAACTACCTTGCGCGGCTTTTAACGGGACGCTTTTATTCTGCGGCCCGTGAACTTGGCAAGCAGGTCTTAGGGGTCGTGCCTCCCGTGCTTGAGATCGCGCGACGCCTTGAGGGCGGTGCGAAAAGTCTTATCTCGCCAAGTACCTTGTTTGAGGAGTTTGGTTTTAATTATTTTGGGCCCATTGATGGCCACGATCTCGATGCGCTTATTCCTGCACTTGAGAACCTGCGGGAGCTTAAGGGCCCTCAGTTTCTTCATGTCATAACGCGCAAGGGTAGGGGCTATGGGCGTGCAGAAGAAGATCCCATTGCCTATCACGGGCCGGGCAAGTTCAATCCGGCCGAGGGCCTTAAGGCTGCTGGTGTATCAAAGCCAACCTATTCGCAGGTCTTTGGCCAATGGCTTTGCGATGCCGCAGGTGCCGATGAGCGGCTTGTTGCGGTTACACCAGCCATGCGCGAAGGTTCTGGCATGGTGGAGTTCTCCAAGCGCTTTCCCGACCGTTATCACGATGTTGCAATTGCCGAGCAGCATGCAGTCACCTTTGCCGCTGGCCTTGCCTGCGAGGGCTTAAGGCCAGTGGTCGCCATTTACTCCACCTTTTTGCAACGCGGCTACGACCAGCTTATTCACGACGTTGCCCTGCAAGAGCTTCCGGTAATTTTTGCCATAGACCGATCCGGATTGGTCGGAGCCGATGGCCCCACCCATCACGGGGTTTTTGATATTGCCTATCTAAAGGCCATTCCGTTTCTCGAAATCTTCGCCCCTT
>JAURFZ010000188.1 GCA_030834045.1 Burkholderiales bacterium | reverse complement strand
TGGTTTTCCGCGGCATGATCCAAGACTTGGCGAAGAGAGATTAAAGGCATGGCACAGACCTCATTTAAGATGGACTAGGAATTATGCTTGGAAAAGCGCGAGGACGGTTGCGCGCTAATTTGAACAATCTTCAAGGAATTGGTGCCCCCGGACTGACCTATGGGGTCACCCATGGTAATAATCACAAGGTCACCTGGCTGAACAACCCCCTCGGCCACCAATCTTTGCTCTGCGGCCGAAAGCAGGGCCTCCCGATCGGTGGCCTGAAAATCGAACATCAGGGGCTCAACGTCTCGGTACAGCGCCATACGGCGCCTGCTTGTCTCCTCGGGCGTTAAGGCATAAATGGGTACGCCCGCATTCAACCGGGACATCCACAATGCCGTCGACCCCGACTGCGTAAGGGCGACTAAGGCCTTTACGTTTAAGTGGCGCGCCGTAAATAGGCTTGCCATGGCAATGGACTGATCGATTCGCTTAAAGGTACGGTTGAGAAACTCGGTGTCCAAAGTTCGCTCAGCAAACTTTTCGGCCTCGATGCAAATACGCACCATCGACTGCACGGTGCGAACCGGGTAGGCCCCTGCTGCAGTCTCTGCGCTCAGCATGACGGCGTCGGTGCCGTCGAGCACGGCGTTTGCAACATCGGAGACCTCGGCGCGCGTAGGCACAGGCGAGCTAATCATGGACTCCATCATTTGGGTGGCCGTAATGGTGAGCCTGTTGGCTTCACGCGCCATACGAATCATTTTCTTTTGAAGGCTTGGCACCGCCGCATCGCCAACCTCCACAGCCAAGTCACCCCTTGCCACCATAAGGCCCTTGGATGCCTGAATAATTTCTTCAAGATTCTCAATGGCCTCAACACGTTCAATTTTGGCAATGGTCTGAGCCTTAGAGCCTAAGGCATCAAGTAGCCCCTGCGCCTCGTGCATATCCGCAGCAGACTTGGGGAAAGACACCGCCAGGTAATCGACCTCAATGGCCGCTGCAACCTGCATATCGGCCTTGTCTTTATCGGTAAGCGCCGGGGCTGAGAGCCCACCGCCCTGTCGATTGATACCCTTGCGATCCGAAAGAACGCCCCCCTCAATGACGACGCAATGAATGGCCTCGGAATGGACAGACTCAACCCGCATGGAAATAAGCCCATCGTTGAGCAAAAGCGTATCGCCCGCCTTCACGTCGTTCACAAGCTCGGGGTAGTCAAGGCCTACCTGAGTTGCATCGCCCTCGGGGCAGTGAACCATAAGACGAAAGGCCTGGCCCGACTGCAGCTTCTCTTTTCCATTTTTAAACTTACCCACCCGAATCTTTGGCCCCTGAAGGTCGGCAAGAATGGCAATGTCGCGTCCGCAGTCGGCCGCTGCCTGGCGGACGCTGGCCGCACGCGCCCGATGTTCATCGGCAGTGCCATGAGAGAAATTTAGGCGAAAGACGTCCACTCCCGCCTCAACCAAGGCCCTAATTTGCTCGGCACTGCTGCTTGCGGGCCCGAGGGTGGCAACAATTTTCGTTGCTCGAGACAGTCCAAGGTTACTGCTCACCCCATTAACCCCTTAAAAGACATCGCTACGAAACGTTCGAAATAGAAACGACTGGTCGAGATACAAACGAATTAGGCGCGCGCCTCAAGCGCCGCGACGGCCGGCAGGGTTTTACCTTCTAAAAACTCAAGAAAGGCGCCACCTCCGGTGGAGATGTAATCGATTTGGTTACCAATGTTGTACTTCGCAATCGCCGCCAAGGTGTCACCGCCACCGGCAATGGAAAAGCCGGGTGAGTGGGCAATGGCAGAGGCCAGGGTTCGGGTACCGCCGGAGAACTGTTCAATTTCAAAGACCCCCACCGGACCATTCCAGACAATCGTTCCGGCCTTAGCCACAATGCCAGCAAGCACAGCGGCCGTCTGTGGGCCAATATCGAGAATCATGTCGTCAGAGGCGCAGTCAGCTGCAGACACCTTATTGGCCCTTGCCTGGGCTGAAAATTCGTTGGCCGTAACAATATCAACCGGGATGGGCACCGAGGCTCCACGCGCCTCCATGACTGCCATGATGGCCTTGGCCTCCTCAACAAGGTCTTTCTCGGCAAGCGATTTGCCGATAGGAAGCCCTTTGGCCGCCATGAAAGTATTGGCAATGCCACCGCCCACAATAAGCTGGTCCACCTTCTGGGCAAGCGACTTCAAAATAGTGAGCTTGGTTGAAACCTTAGAGCCCGCAACAATGGCAACCAAGGGTCGACGCGGCGCCTGCAGGGCTTTACCCAGGGCATCGAGTTCCGCGGCCATTAGCGGGCCTGCGCAGGCCTCGGTGGCGAATCGGGCCATACCGTGGGTCGTTGCCTCGGCACGGTGAGCTGTACCGAAGGCGTCGTTCACATAGACATCGCAAAGAGCCGCCATTTTTTTTGCTAGCTGCTCATCGTCCTTTTTCTCACCCTTGTTACCCCGACAGTTCTCAAGCACCACAAGGTCACCGACTGCAACCGTCACTCCCTCTTCCACCCAATTGCTTACCAAGGCAACCTTACGCCCTAGAAGCTCGGCCATACGACTGGCAACTGGTGCAAGGGAGTCTTCGGGCTTAAGCTCGCCCTCGGTGGGCCGGCCAAGGTGCGAGGTCACCATAACGGCTGCACCCGCGGCCAAGGCCTGCTCTAT